>CALXAW010000146.1 GCA_944386375.1 uncultured Clostridia bacterium | reverse complement strand
GCCACTAAATAAAGATTTTATAAAAATAAAATGTTGTGAATTTTGTAGAACTTTTTGTAGAACTACAAAATTTTTTAAATTAAAACACCAAGTTTCAATCTTCCGAAACACTTGGTGTTCTAATGGTGCAGATGAGCAAATTATTTTTGCCGTCTTTACCTTTAATAGCAAGTGTTTTCAAATTTCACATTTCTGTCCCGACATTGTCGGGAATATATTTTTCTATCAAATTATTTATTATTATCTTATTCTTTTATCCTATTATTTTCAAGTATCTTTTCATACTTTTCATTCATCTTGTACATATATTCTGTGTACTTATGCATTTGATTCTTCTGATGATAATCAAATATATCTCCGTAAATATTTATTGTAGTTTGAATATTAGCATGTCCTAAAACTTTTTGCAAAGTTGCCAAATCCATACCAGCCTCAATACATCTAGTTGCAAAAGTATGTCTTAACATATGAACATGCACATCACTTGTCTTTTCATTTACATAGTGAACTCCTTTTGATTTAGAAACTTTCTTGTGTTTAGTCATAATTACTTTTATTCCTGCATTTTTACAAATTCTCTTAAAGGCACTATTTATTTGGCTATCCTCATAAATTTTGCCATCTTTTCTAAGAAATAACAGATTTCTTTTATTTGGTGTCATCTCTTTAATTGCTTTTTCTACAACTTCTTTTGACTTTTTATCTAAATGCAAATTTCTTTTACCATTTTTGGTTTTAGTAACATTTCCAACAACTCTTTTTCCACTCTTGTTTTTGGTGATAGTTTTATTTACTCTGATTGTTCCATAATCTTCATCAAAATTAAAATCTTCAGTAGTTAAAGCTAATACTTCTCCAATTCTCATTCCTGTATATAATGCAAGCAGTAGCATATTATTATATTGTGAGTAATGAGATTCAACATATTGAATTAACATATATTCTTCTTTTATTGTAAATGCTACAACATCTTTATCTTCTTTATGGCTTTTAGGTTTTTCTACTGGATCAATATTAAAATCAAGTGCCATCTCTTTATCTATAAGATGTTTTTTATAGGCTAAATTAAACGCATTTTTTATAATGCTATATTCTTTTGATATAGTAGAATTAGATTTATGCCTTTCTGCTTGTAAAAACCTTTCAATTTCATTTCTAGTTACATTCTGTATAGGTTTAAACATAAAGTTATATGCACTACAAGCCTTTATAGTTTGCATATTTCTGTTGTAACCAGAACCATGTGTTTTTGCATTTTTATATTTTGTTTCTTCAATTTCTTTAGCCAGTTCAATAATTGAAACTTCATTTGGTGTATAAACAGTTTCTTTTATTCCTTCTTCTTTATTTTTTATATATTGATTTTTTAATTTTTCCAAAACAATTTCTTTAGTTTTACCAGAAAAAGATTGTCTAATAGCTTTTCCTGTATTTGCATTTATACCAAGTTTTAATAATCTTCCTTCATATTCATTATAAAAGTGAAATTTATCGCATAAATCATTATCAGTGCAATTCTTGCATTTATTACATCTTTCCATAGTTTCTTTATTTCTACGGTTTAAACACAAATTTTTATGATTACAGTTTTCACATATGGGACAAATATTTTTCTTTGGATTTTTTATAAATTTCTTTCGTTTTCTTATAGTAATTACATAGTCGATACCTTCGATAAATTCTTTCTTCTTGCTCATTTTTGCTCCCTTCCAAAAATTTCAAAGGGAATGTCTTGCAAGTAAATACATACTTGTGCTATAATAAGTTTGTAAGTAAACATAGGAAGACATTCCCGTGTACTTTGTAGAGGTTTAGAAGTGCCATTTCTAAATCTCTTCTGTTTTTTACGAGATAATATGTCTAGAACTTAAATAATTAGTTAAAGCTGTTGCTTCAATTCCAAAGCCTCTACCATATTTCTGTGCTGGAAAATCAGCTCTGTGGAATAGTTCTAAACATTTTACTCTACCAATATGAAACATTTTGCAAACATCTTTTGTAGTATAAATAACTGGCATTGGCTTTTCTTTAATTGTTGCTTCTTTCATTGGCATTCCTCCGTTCGTTTAATTTTATTTTGCAAAGTTACCATCTATTGACATTATTTTTTAAAAATTATATAATATAGATATATCTTAGTAAAATATGTTATATCCTTTTGATATAATTTAGTGACTTAACTATATCAAGTTTATAATATATTATTGTAAAAGTCAATAAGTTTTCTTAAATTTTATAATTTTTTTTGAGGTGTGAAAATGATTAAAGAAGAAAAAATTGAATTTACGGCTAAATGGTGCAAATACAGTAAATATAAAATCGAAAAAAAAGATGATAAATTCTATATAGTAGCAGATAAAAATGCGATTCCTAGTACATATGACCCATTTGATGTAAAAAATCAAATATTAAAAGATTTATTAGTAATTGGAAAAGAATCAGTAGAAAATGAAATGTATAAAATAGGAAATAGAGAAATATCGATTGAAGCGCAAAGCAAAATGGAAAAGTTTCAAAATTTAGTCCTTGAATTTGTAAATAATTATGGATTACTTGGAAATTTTAGATATTTACCAGAAAACTATGAATTTATGGATAACGGAGATATTCCAGTTAATTTAGGAAATAATACTTCTGTAAGTGCATTAGAATTTGAAAAAAAATATTTTTGGAAAGACTCAAAAATTGATTGGTCAAAAACAATGAACTCTAATGATTATCATCGAAATACAGGACTTGATGATTATTTTAAACAATCTGAAGGAGATAGACTTGATGATATAATTTTTTCAAAAAATTATTCCGAAACAATTGCAGAGATTATCAATTTTGCTACTATTATTTACAATAAAAAGCTTTTAATTTGTGCTTACCTTTATGATGATGTATCAGAAGATATAAAAGAGGTCTATAAAGAAAGCATAGCAGGATATAGCCTTAAAGAGCCTAACATTTCATATGAGGCTGAAAACGGACAAATAAAATTTAAATGGAATTTTATGTCTTTAAGTGAAATAATAGAAACTATCTTACTTTTAAATGAAACATCTGGAAGAACTGAAGTAAAACTATGTAAGCATTGTGGCAAACCTTTTATTGCTGAAAATATTAAATCTGAATATGATAGTATACAATGTAGAAATAGAGAAAACTTAAACAAAAGCAGACAAAAGAAAAATAATTATATTGAGTAAATTAAAATTATTTGGAGGTTGAAAATGGAAATTAATTATCCACCATATAAAATTACTAATAAAATGTTAAACTATGTATCAGATATGATGAAAAAAATTGGAGAAACAAACTATTTCGAAAGCTTAAATAGATATCCAGAACTAAGAAGGAAATCAAGAATAAAATCAATTCATTCTTCACTTGCTATTGAAAATAATCAACTATCATTATTTCAGGTTGAAGATGTAATAAATGGAAAACCAGTAATTGGAGAACGAAAAGATATACAAGAAGTAAAAAATGCTTATGAAGCTTATGAACAAATTGATAAAGTAAATCCATATTCTGTAGATGATTTAAAGAAAATACACGGAATACTAACTTTCTTAATTGAAAAAGATGCTGGTAAATTTAGAAATCATGGTGAAGCAGTTTATGATGGAGATATACAAATATTTATGGCTCCACCTCACAAAATGGTTCCTACATTAATGGATAACTTATTTAACTGGATGAATGAAGTTAAAAACACAATAAATCCACTTATTTTATCGTCTATATTCCATTATGAATTTGTTTTCATACATCCTTTTCATGATGTAAATGGTAGAACAGCAAGAATATGGCAAACTGCAATCTTATCACATTGGGAAAAAGCATTTACCTACTTACCTATTGAAAGTATGATTAGAAAAAATCAAGAAGAATATTATAAAGCTATTCAAAATTGTAATAATGCTGGAAACTCAACAGAATTTATAGAGTTTATGCTAAAAATGATCGATGACACAATAGATGAATTGATGAAC
>CALXAW010000145.1 GCA_944386375.1 uncultured Clostridia bacterium | reverse complement strand
GGAAGTGACGTTTCTGGAAAGAGACCAGCAGGAAAGAAAAATTGGCTAACAATAGACTTTGGCGAAAAGTTAAGTCCAATTGAAAAACGACTAATAAGTGGTGCAGTTACATTATTAATACTAATATTAATTTATGGAACATTTTCAACATTACTTGGAATACAAATAAAAAATAAAGAGCAAGAAGTAGACAACTTAATAGCAGACACAGAAGAACAAATAAAACTTGCACAAACAGACAAAGGAACAATAGATACAAGAGCTAATGAGTACAAAAATATGGTACAAGCGCTAGAAAACTTAAATGACAGAGTAAGTGATGCAAACCAAAGCAGAAATATGATACCGAACCTATTAAATCAAATAATGTTTGTAGTACCAGAAAATGTACAAATAACATCTATAGAAAACACAACAGATAGACATATAGTTATAGTAGCACAAGCAGAAAAATATGAGCAATTAGGATATTTTAAAGCAAAACTAAAAACAGACGGAATTTTAAATAATGTAGTATCAGATAGTGGCGTAAATGATGGTTCAGCAGTAAAAGTTACTATAGAAGGAGATATACTATGAGAAAAACCTTAATATTAATTATAATTTTCTTATTATTAGTTGTATTGATATATATGTCACTTCAAACAACAACAATAGGTAGTCTAACAATATATGGAATAAACGGACTAAACCAAGAAAACAAAAACTTAGATAACAAAATTCAAACAGCATCTCAACTAACAGGAGTTGACTACCAAAATGCATTAACAGACTTAACAGCAAGTGCAAAACAATATCAAACAGCTAAACAAAATTATGAAGAATTAGTTGCATTAAGCACAGCAGACGATGTTACAGCAGCAAGTCAACTAGAAAAATACGAAATAGAATATTTGTGGGCACAAATAGGTAAACATGCTACAGACGAAAATGTAGTATTAAAACTAGAAATAAGCAAAAATGACACAAGTGAGGCAACAGGTTACTATGACTTAAAATTTGTAGCAACAGGAAGCTATGTAGGCCTAACAGATTTTATATATGATATAGAAAATGACTCTTCTTTAGCATTTAAAATAGAAAACTTTAAAATGATACCATCAGGGGGAGAAAACGAGCTACAAGCAACATTTACATGTAAAGACATAAGCATAAATATAGACCCAGCCATGTTAGATAATGGCACAGATAGTGAAGAAACAGATGGTACAGAAGAGGAAACAAGTAGTAACGAAGAAACTACAGAAGAAGACACAACAGAAGATACAAACACAACAGATTAGTAAGAAAGGATGAATAAAATGGCAAAAACAGTTATAAGACAAATAATAGTAACATTATTATTATGCTTAGCTATATTATTAATTTTGTCAGTATTATTATATGCATATGTACCAAATAACAAAGTTATACCAGAAAGAGTATCATATACAGCACCAGAAGAAGTACAAAGCATATTAGAAGAAAATGTAGAAGACGACTCACAAGTAATACTAACATACGAAGTAAATGCATCAGACTTAAATAATGCAGAAAGAACTAACGAATACAACCCGGGAAAGGTAAATCCTTTCTCATCATATAAAACAGACGAAACATCACAAAATGCAAATGGAGGCTCATCATCTGCTGCAGACACAGCAAATGGTAACTCTTCAAGTGCAACAAATAACAACAATGGATCAACAAACAATAGTGATGGTACAAGTACAAAAGACAATTCTACAAGTAGTTCAGAAGGCTCATATTTTACAGACAAAGGAACTAAGTAGAAAACACACTTAAGATATATTAATTACAATTAATATATACAAAATTTCAAAAGAAAAGGAGGAAAGTTTTATGTTCAAAGAACAAAAGGGTATTACATTAATAGCACTAGTTGTAACAATCATTGTTTTATTAATTCTTGCGGGGGTAACAATAGCAATGTTAACAGGCCAAAATGGTATATTAACAAACGCACAAAAAGCTAGAGAAACAACATCACAAGCAGAGGCAGAAGAAAAAATAAATATGACATTAAATGCTATCAAGACAGAAATATTTGTACAACAAGTAGACGATAAGTCATATAGTGGTCTAGTAGACGGAGAAAGAGAAGAGGATCCAGATACATTACAAACAAGAATTACAGAAATAATGAAACTAGATTTAGGTAATGGTACAGAATTAGCAACAACTACAAACGAAGGTTTATCAGCAGATGAATATTATAGTTATAATCTAACTGGTAGCACATTAACTATTTATTATTACTCAACAACAGATAACTTTAAAACATCTGGTTCAATAAATCTTTCATCAACAACTTCAGCTGTTACAATTACACCAGCAACTAGTTCACAATTAGAAGCCTTATAATATATAAAATTAAAGTTTAAAATAATTTTATAAGAAGGGATGATAAGATTTATGTTAAAAGAACAAAAAGGTATTACATTAATAGCATTAGTTGTTACAATTATAGTTTTGTTAATTTTAGCAGGAGTAACAATAGCAATGTTAAC
>CALXAW010000144.1 GCA_944386375.1 uncultured Clostridia bacterium | reverse complement strand
ATAGGTAAAGCTGTTATACTTCCTCCACCATGTTCTTTATCTAATTTAGCTGCACGTTCAAGCAATCTTGAGTGTAAATAGAATACGTCACCTGGGTAAGCTTCACGTCCTGGTGGTCTTCTTAAGATTAATGACATCGCTCTGTATGCTTGAGCATGTTTAGATAAATCATCATATACTATTAAAACATCTTTATGTTTTTCGTACATAAAGTATTCTGCTATTGCACATCCTGCATATGGTGCAATATATTGTAATGAAGCAAGTTCACTTGCTGTTGAAGATACAACTACTGTATAGTCCATTGCTCCATGTTTTTTAAGTGTTTCTACTATATTTGCAACAGATGAACCTTTTTGTCCAATTGCTACATATATACATATAACATCTTTTCCTTTTTGGTTTATAATTGTGTCTATTGCTATTGCTGTTTTACCTGTTTGTCTATCTCCTATTATTAACTCTCTTTGTCCTCTTCCTATTGGAACCATTGAGTCAACTGCTAAAATTCCAGTTTGTAAAGGTTCGTTTACTGGCTCTCTTTCTATAACACCTGGTGCTAAGAATTCTACATCTCTGTATTTGTCTATTTTGTATTGTTCTTTTCCATCTAGTGGTTGTCCTAGAGGGTTTACAACTCTACCTATTATTTCTTCACTAACACCAATGCTTACTGTTTTACCAGTTCTTTTTGCTAAAGAACCTTCTTTTACTTCTTTTTCTCCACCTAGTAAAACGCATCCTACACATTCTTCTTCTAGGTTTAATGCCATACCAAAAATGTCATTTCCGAAGTCTACTAATTCGCCACTCATACAATTCTCTAGACCATATACTTTAGCAACACCGTCACTTGATTGTACAACATAACCTACTTCGTCAACTTTCATTTTTGATTCATAATTATCAATTTTCTTTTTAATTATACCACTAATTTCTTCAGGTTTTATTAACACCGTTATTCCTCCTTTATAATATAAAAGAATATATCAATATAAGTAGTATTAGAATATTTGCTCTAGTTGAGTTTTTATTGTGTTGTCATATATTTTGTTTCCAACTACAACTTTTACTCCTCCTATAACATTTTCGTCTAATTCTACTGTATAGTTTACTGTATTAGCATTATACAATTTTTTATACTTATTAACTATATCTTTGACTTGTTCTTCATCTATTGTGCTTGCTACTATTATTTTTATGTTTATTTCTTTATTTAAATCATTACTTATTTTTGTATATTCATCTGCAATATTTTCTATTATGTTTATACGTTTTTCTTCTAATAGCTCTCTTAAAAAGTTTATAAATATATTATTTTCACATGCTTCTGGAAATAGTGCTTTTAATGTATCTATTTTTTCTTCTTTTGATATACATGGGTTTAATAATAGATTTTTAAACTCTTCATTTGAACTAAAAAGGTTAGCAATGTCTTGCAAGCCTTTTTCAAACATAACAGATTCTTCTTTGTTTTTAGATGAAGTTAAAAGTGCACGCACATATCTTTCAGCAACTATAGCCATCTAAATACACCATCTTTCTTTTAAATATTATGATACATTTTTGTCTTCTATAAAATCAAAAATAAGCTTTTTATTAGTATCATTATCTAAATTTTTCTTTAATACTTTTTCACTTGCAGCTAATACTAAATCTGATATTTCTCCTTTTATACTTGTAACAAGTTGTTCTTTTTCTACTTGAAGTTCAGCTTTAGCGTCTGCTAACATTTGGTCTGATTCTTTTTTAGCTGTTTCAATTATAGAATTGTATTCTTTTTCTGCCATTTGCCTATACATATCTATTACTTTTTGGCCTTCTTCTTTTGCAGCCTTTATTTTTTCATCATATTCAATTTTCATTTGCCTAACCATTTCTTTTGATTCTTCTGCTGCATCTAATGCTTGTTGTATTTTTTTTGTACGTTCATCCATATGTTTTGTAACTGGTTTGAATAATAATTTTTTTAGTATAAAAAATAAAACTACTATATTTAAAATGGTAAATGCAAATGTTGTAAAAAATTCTTTATCAAATTCTAAACTCATTTCCGACTCCATTCTATAAACTTATATTATTTGTTGTTTTGGTGTAATTACATTGGCTACGTGCCACTAAAAGTGACACGTGCCTATAATTACAAATTAAGTACATATTAGATTACGCTTGTCCTATTGCTAATAAAGCTATAACTAAACCATAGATAGCTGTTGCTTCTGCAAGTGCTGCACCTAATAGTAATACTGTTTGTATTTTTCCTGCTGCTTCAGGTTGTCTTGCAACTGATTCTGTTGCTTTACCTGTTGCAATACCAATTCCTATACCAGCTCCAATACCTGTGAATACGGCAATGCTGGCTGCTACTACTGCTAAGCTCATGCTTTCACCTCCATTCCACGAACAGGATATTCTTGTTCTTGTTCCTCTTCTTCTTCGTCTTCAACTTCTTCTGCTATATATAATGATGTTAATAAGACGAATACAAATGCTTGTAAACCACCATCAAATA
>CALXAW010000143.1 GCA_944386375.1 uncultured Clostridia bacterium | reverse complement strand
ATAATATTCTCCAGGAAATTCGTATGTTTCTCCATCCATTGTAACAGTTCCACCTTTAAATAATGTTTTTATAGCCTCATTTGGTCCTGTTACTTCTGGCTCTGCTAATTGATAGAATACTCCAGATGCATTTGTAAATGTTGTGTCTAATATTATGGTTGCTCCATTTAAGTTTTCTTCTGATAATGATGATTCTTCATCTTCAGTTTCATATTGTATTTTCTTTTTTGCTCTTCCTGCTGTGCCATATTCGTAGTTTATTGTGTTATAAAACCAATGCTTTGTTATGCTTTCTATTCTAGGTAAGTATACATTTTCTTCTTGCATACCGTCTAAAATTAGTTGTCCTAAATCTTTTAGTTGTTCTGCTGTTATTCCAGATAATACTGATGCATCTAATGCAGATTGTATTGAATTTAGTTCTGATTCATTATCTATGTCTATGACTCTTATGTATCTATCAAAAAATTCTCTTTCCTCTTCAACTACTCTATTTTCTTGGTTTTCATTATTATTATCATATCTTCTAATTGTAATATTTTGAACTCTTGTATAAGGTTGTCCTAAAATGCTTTCTTCTGCTTGTGTTAGATTGAATCCCTTATGAGTTGAAACATCAGTACCAATTTCGTTAATGGTTCCACCATTTTGCAAATTAAGATAATCTTCTCTAATATCTGTTATTGAGCCTAATATTGTTTCAAATGCATCATCTAGTTTTCCTGCATTTGCGAAATTATTTATTTGAGATTCAGTCATGTTGCAGATTGTACTTAAGTAAACTCTTTCTATATCTTCTTGAGTAATTTCTGTACTATCTTCTTTTCTATATATAACTTTAAATGTTGATTGTACTTCTTGAAGTGCAATATTAACCTTAGTATTAAATGCTTCTTCTGTTGCAAATTCATAAGCTAAGTCTGGCATCATCGTTCCCAAATGTAGTGATAAAAACAATTCAAGTGGTTTTCCGTATAAAGATGTCCAGTTTGATAGGTCAAAGTAATAAGGTGTATTTCCTCCTGTTCTAAAAGAAACTATTTTCATTATTTTATTTTCTCTATCTATGTTAACCTGAATTCCCATTCTAGTTTGCAATTCTCTAAATTCAACTGGATCATACTTTTCTTTGTTTAATGATAATGTTGTTAGATTTATTAGTCCTTCTGAAAAAGCTTGTATTTCTGAGTCGTCTACAAAGTTTGTTCCAAACAACCAGTCTAGCCACCCTGCTGGACCAGATTTTATAGCTCCTGCAACACTCCAGTTTGCTAGAAAATATGTTGCCTCACTTTTAGCAATATATGCTTGCAAGTAGTTTCTATTATCTGATAAAGTAGATATGCCTGTTATTTTTCCATTTGTAAAGCCATCTATCTCTTCTACATTTTCTTCATTATCATATTCATAACTTGCATCTGCAAATCCATATCCAACAATGTCATATCCCATATCTTGCAATTTTTGTGCAAGTGCTATTTGGTCTTTTTCTGTTACAGTAGCCGTAACCATATTATCATTATAATATTGTATAAGTCCTTGCCAAACTTTTTGTCCAAATTCTTTAATACTTTCTATATATGTACCAGGTAATGTTGTAAAAAAGCCTATTACTCCCCAGCAAAATAAGAAAATAAGTATAGCAATTAGCACATATCCAATTACAGGAAATTTTGCTATTAATTGAACAATTTTTTTAATAGTATTTGCTCGTTTTTTAGTTTTTTCTGCTTTTTTAACTGGATCTGTATTTTGTTTTTTAGCTTGTTTATCTTGCTTTCTTTTTTCTTTATCAGAACCCGTAGTGCTTACATTTCCTTCATTATCATTATTTGCCACTTATTTTCTCACCTACCTTTTAATTTGTATTAATTATTTTATTTGTTATCATTTTGGTTCGTATTTGTAGAACCATAATTGTGTCTTTTTCTATTTTTTAATGCGTCACTTATTTTTCCTTTAAACTTTTGTTCTATTGTTGCTTCTCCAAGATATCCTCCTTGTATACCAGCAACGTTTTGTTCAACTTGAGTTATAGCATCATCTGCAGATAAACCTTGAGCAATATATCTGTCCATTTCTTTAACAATTGCCTCATAATAATCTTTTTCCCAGTCTTTTGCTGCTACATCTCCATTTAACAAATCTTTTGTATGCTCTCTTATTTGATTATTGTCATATCCCCTTGCAGTATATTCTTGTGACATATTATTATAATCTTTGGCAAAATTGTGTAAGTTGGCTTTTTCTTCTCTACTTGCTAGAAATCCTTCTGTAAGTCCACTACCTGCTTGAAATGCTGTAATTCCTGTGGATAAATTTCCCGTTCCAAGTCCCATCGCACCAAATGCAACTGCAAATGGTAATTTTATAGCACCTTTTATTGCTGCTTTACCGGCTTTCTTTGCAATACCAAGTACTGCACCTCTAGCACCACCAGATTGTCTTGAATATCCTGTTGCATCTTTTTCCACATTGTTTTGAGGTTCAGGTTGAGGCTCTGGTTGCTCTGGTTTTGGTGCTTGCTGTCTACCAGATTGTCCTGCTCC
>CALXAW010000142.1 GCA_944386375.1 uncultured Clostridia bacterium | reverse complement strand
GACTGGAGTTCAGACGTGTGCTCTTTCCGATCTATTGTTCATAGTAGCAATAGGACGTCTGCCAAGTTCTATGTTATAGTCACATTTGCTGTCATTTACATGTAAATACCAACTGTTTGCAAAATCATTAATATCAACTTCAAAACTGTAATCTAATGTGCGATTATGAACAACTAAAACAGGTTTTGTTACTTCGAAAAAGTTATCTCCATATTTTTCTTTTAAATTAGCTCTGTCTTCGTCAGAGATGTCCCAATAAATGAATAAACTTGTAGGGGTTTGAGCTAATAATTTTACAATAGTTTGATTATATCTATATGGTAAATCATAATATTCTACTGGCTCTATAATTATTTTATCTACATCAGCTTTTTTAGTAGTTCTTTTTCTGGTAGTTTTTGTTGAACTTTTTTTAGCAGAAGTAGTTGCTTTTTTTGTTGTAGCTTTAGTAGAGCTTTTTTTAGCTCTAATTGTTGTAGAGGCTTTTTTTGTACTACTACTTTTTTTAGCACTAGTAGATTTAGCAGAAGCTTTTTTGGCTGCAGTTTTAGTGCTAGTTGTTTTCTTTTTAGTAGTAGATCTTTTTACTTTGCTTTTTTCTTCTTTTTCATCTATTTCTTTAGTCTTTTTTGGCATTTTAATCCTCCTATGTAAATTAAAATTTTCACTAATATAATATATTAAAAAGCAAAATAATTCAATACCAAAAATGAAAAATGTTGCTATTTTTATAATAATATAGTAAAATATAAAATGGATTGAATAAAGAGAAGAAGGAATGAATTTTAAAATGTTTTTATTAAATAAAATAAAAGTATATGCATTTGTTGGACCATCAGGAACAGGTAAAAGTTATAGAGCACAAATGGTAGCAAGTGAAAAGCAAATAGATTTTATAATAGATGATGGTCTACTAATAAAAGAAAACGAAATAGTTGCAGGTAATTCTGCAAAAAAAGCACCAACAAAAATAGAAACAGTAAAACATGCATTATTTTTAAGTGATGAAGAAAAACAAGAGATAAATAAAGCACTAAAAAAATATAAGCCAGATAAAATATTAATTTTAGGTACATCAGATGGTATGGTAGAAAAAATAGCAGAAAATTTAGGATTACCAAAAATTTCTGAAACAATATATATACAAGATGTAGCAACAGAACAAGAAATGGAAACAGCAAGGAGAATTAGAGTAACAGAAGGAAAACATGTTATACCTGTGCCAACATTTGAAATAAAAAAAGATTTTTCTGGTTATCTTTTAGACCCACTTCAAATATTTAAATCAAAAGGAAAAGGACAAAAACCATATATATCAGAAAAGTCAATAATAAGGCCAACATTTAGTTATTTAGGCAATTTTACAATATCAGATTCTGTATTTAGGCAAATAGTAGAACATCTAGCTATAAAGTCTCCAGCAATACATAAAATATTAAAAACAAGAGTGGAAAATTATGGGGATGGAACATCAATATATATGGAAGTAATGATTGTTTATGGTTATAATGTGGCAGAAGAACTAAAAGCTTTTAAACAAAAGGCAAAAAAGGAAATAGAAAATTTAACAGCTATGAATGTGGTAACAATGGAAGTAGTAGCAAAAAGCTTATATATGCCAAAGGAGGAAATATAGATGTCATTTGTTGTAGCAATAGATGGACCAGCAGGTACAGGAAAAGGAACAGTAACAAAAATAGTAGCAGAAAAATTAAATTTAGTAAATGTAGATACAGGTGCAATGTATAGAAGTGTAACACTAAAAGCATTAGAAAATAATATACAACCAACAGAAACAGAAAAAAAAAAAAAAATGTTACAAGATATATCAATAGAACTTAAAGATAATAATGGAGTAAAACAGGTGCTACTAGATGGAAAAGATGTAACAGAAAAAATACGTACACCTAAAATTGACCAAAATGTATCAAAATTTGCACAAATTGCAATAGTAAGAGAAAAAATGACACCACTTCAACGCAAAATGGGAGAAACACAAAATATAATAATGGAAGGAAGAGATATAGGAACAGCTGTATTTCCAGATGCAGATGTAAAAATATACTTAGATGCAACATCAGAAGAAAGGGCAAAAAGGCGTTATAAGCAAAATTTAGAAAAAGGGATAAAGTGTACATATGAAGAGGTACTAAAGTCTATAGAAGAAAGAAATAAAATTGATACTACAAGAAAAATAGCACCATTAAAAAAAGCAGAAGATGCAATTTATGTAGATACTACAAATTTGTCTATTGATGAGGTGGTGGAAAAGGTTTGTGATATAATTGTTAGCAAAATGGGTGAGTAATGACAAAACAAACTTATTAAACTAAAAAGTAGATAACTTATTAAAATCTAGTAAATATAATTATTTTGAAAAAGAAAAACGGATAGGGACGACCCCAGCTATGGTTTGCCCACGCAAGTGGGCAAGACCCAGTTTTTCTTTAAAAAATAATTCATATTTACTAGATTAATGAAATGTAGATTTATGAATTATTTTTTATTTTTCAAAATAATTATATTTAATAGATTGAGATGGGAGATATAGTATGAAAGATTTTTTTAAGAAAATAGG
>CALXAW010000141.1 GCA_944386375.1 uncultured Clostridia bacterium | reverse complement strand
CTATATTTGCTTTCATTTGTTTGTGTCCCTCTTCTGAGTATACAGCCTCTGCTCCTTTTTGTACCACATATGAAACTCCATTAAATTTTGTACATGTACGTCTATTCCATAATTTGTTTAGCGAAACCTTTTCTCCTGTTTTTGTGTAACCATATAATGTTTTAGGTACTACTACATATGCACATCTTACACCTGTAAAACCTGCTGTTTTTGAAAAGCTTCTAAATTCTATTGCAACATCTTTTGCACCTTCTATTTCGTATATACTATGTGGAATATCATTTTCTGTAATAAATGCTTCATATGCAGAATCATATAATATTACTGTTTTATTTTCTTTTGCATAATCTACCCATTTTTGTAATTCTTGTTTGGTTATTGTTGTTCCTGTTGGGTTATTTGGAAAACATAAATATATCATATCTACCTTTTCTTTTGGCAACTCTGGTATAAAGTTGTTTTTTTCTGTTACTGGTATATATACTATTTTTTCGTATTGGTCTTTTGTTTTGTCATATTTTCCACTTCTGCCTGACATTACATTTGTATCTAAGTATACTGGATATACCGGATCTGTTATTGCAACTTTGTTTTCTACATCAAATATGTCTACAATATTACCACAGTCACATTTTGCACCATCTGATACAAATATTTCGTCTAGCTCTATGTCTATTCCTCTTTTTTTATAGTCATTTTCCATTATTGCTTGTCGTAAAAAATCATACCCTTGTTCTGGTCCATAACCTTTAAAGTCTTTGCTTGTTGCCATTTCGTCTACTGCTTTGTGCATTGCCTCTATTACTGCTGGCACTATTGGTTTTGTTACATCTCCTATTCCCATTTTAATTACATTTTTGTCTGGATTTTTCTTTTGATATTCTGCTACTTTTTTTGCTATTGTAGAAAATAAGTAGCTGTCTTGTAAGTTCATAAAATTTTCGTTAATATAAGCCATTTTTAACACCTTCTTTTTATATTAGAAAAATAAAATATAATTATATTCTATTTTTATTTTCCTAGCAAACATATATAGCTAGTGGCTTTTTTACACATTGATTTTAGCATATGATATTGCTTTTGTCAATTAATTGTGATATTATGGAAATGGTGAAATTTATGTTAGATATTTTAATAGATGCAATAATAGATAGTGTTAAATTATTGCCTTTTTTATTTTTAACTTATTTAATAATGGAATATATAGAACACAAAACAAGTGATAAAACAAAAGAAACCATAAAAAAATCTGGAAAATTTGGACCATTAATTGGTTCTATTTTAGGTATATTTCCACAATGTGGTTTTTCTGTTGCTGCTACAAATTTATATGCAGCGCGAATAATTACACTTGGCACTTTAATTGCAGTTTATCTTACAACTTCTGATGAAATGATTCCTATTTTTATCTCAGAGGCTGTACATATAAGTGTAATACTTAAAATACTTGGAATTAAATTATTAATTGGTATTATAGCAGGTTTTGCAATAGAATTTGTTTTACAGCTAAGAAATAAAGATAATGATAATAAAATTGCAGATTTATGTGAGCATGAACATTGCCATTGTGAAAATGGAATATTAAAATCTTCTTTAAAACATACATTTAATATTTTTATATTTATATTTTTAATAACCTTAGTTATTAATACAATAATACATTTAATTGGTGAAGATACACTTTCTAGCTTTATTTCTAATAGACCTATTTTAGGGCCTGTAATTGCCGGAATTGTAGGGCTTATACCAAATTGTGCAGCTTCTGTTATTATTACCCAATTATATTTAGAAGGTTTAATTACAGTTGCCACATTAATTGCTGGCTTATTAGTAAGTGCAGGAGTTGGACTAGTTGTATTATTTAGAGTAAATAAAAACTTAAAAGAAAATATTAAAATTGTATTATTATTATACATAATTGGCGTTGTCTCTGGAATATTACTAGAAGCAATCCACATTGAAAACTTTATATAACGAAAACAGAGATTGTAACATTTTTTAAATTGTTACAATCTCTGTTTTCGTTGACAATATTATTTTAAAAATCATCATCTAATAAAAAATCTATTAAATTTACATGTTTTATTCCATTATATTCATATGTTAATTTATCTAAAGAAATAACATATTTGTCATAGTTATCATTAATATTATTATATGCTCCAAATTCTCTTTTTTTTGTATCTTCATTTGGTATACTAAAAGCAACTTGTATATATATTTTTTTATTTGGCTTTGTTGCAACAAAGTCTATTTCGCCTTTTTTTGTTTTTCCAGTATATACATCATATCCTTTAATTATCAACTCATTATACACAATATTTTCTATTGCATAACTTTTATCTATTTCTATTTTATTATTTTTAATTTGAGCTATTCCTAAATCTGTTACATAGTATTTATTTAATGTTTTTAGTACTGCCTTTCCATGAATATCATATCTATATACTTTTCTTATTAAAAATGCTTTACACAATGCATCAATATATGAATATATTGTTAATGTAGAAACATCTCTTCCTTCATTTTTTAAAAAGTTAATTATATTTTCTGCCGAAAATTCTCTTCCTATTGTATCTATAATATATTGTAATATTAAATTAAATAATGCT
>CALXAW010000140.1 GCA_944386375.1 uncultured Clostridia bacterium | reverse complement strand
GCGAAATATTAGGAAAAACACCTAATTGGGCAAGAGTTACATTTTATCGTGCTAAGCAAAAAATAAGGGAGGTAAATGAAAATGGAAAGAAAAACTGAGTGTGAAATAGTGCAAGACCTATTATTAGGATATGTAGATGGAGTATTAAATGCAGAATCAAAAAAATTAGTTGAAAAACACTTGTCAGAATGTGAAAAATGTAGAAAAAGACTAGAAGATATAACAAAAGACATCAAAGAAAATGAAAATAATCAAAAAAAAGAAATTGACTATTTAAAAAAGATAAGAAGAAAAGCAAGAATAAAATCAATATTAATAGCATTAGGAATTATATTACTAATATTATTAGGAATTTATTTATATCAATTTATTACAATATGTAGCATATCAAATAAAGCAGAAAACAGCTTAAACTCAAACAACTTTTATAAGGAAACAACAGATGTTTTAGGAGATGGACAAACAGTTGTTACAAGAACATATTATAAAGATGGAAAATATAAATCAGTATCAGACATTTATACTGAAGAAGGAATTGAAACAAGTTTAATTAAATATGCGACAATAAATTCGGATGAAATTATTTATATTTCAGAAGTAAATAAGCAAATATCAGTAGAAAAAGGTAAATTTACAAAAATGATTAATGAAGAAGAAAGCTTGAAAGGAGTAACTTTATTACCATTTAATACAAATAGTTTTTTATCAAAAATAGGAGTAGCTTTTATAATGTCAATAAATGTAGATACATATCAAGTAGGAAAAGAATATTATGTATTTAATAATAGATTTGAAAGAACAAAAAATTGGGAAATGTGGATTGATAAAGAAACAGGATTGCCAATAAAAATAATAAATAAAGAAGGACGAAAAAGTTTTTATACAGGAACACAAGTTGTAAAAGAAGTAAATGATAATATACAAGAATATAAATATGAATTCGGAACAGTAACAGATGAAGATGTGGCAGTTCCAGACATAAATAGTTTAATCGGATACACAATAGAATATATAAATGATGAAGATTGGATACAACAATAATTAAATAATAACTGTTTTAGATGTTCATAATATGATATAATCACCTTGTAAATATTCTATGAGGTGATTTGTTTTGGATAATATAAAAGAAATAAAAAAATCAGATTTAAAAGAAATATTTAAAGAAAGAAATAGGGACACACATAAAGGTGATTATGGATATGTAGGGATACTAGGTGGATGCATGGACTATTCAGGAGCAATCAAACTAGCAAATATGAGTGCTTCAAGTATAAGAAGTGGATGCCGGAGTGGTAAGATTAATTGTACCAAAAAGTATAGAAGTATCAATAGCGCCATATTTATTAGAACAAACTATGCATCCAATTTCAAATGATGAAGATAATAAAATGATATTTAATAAAGAAGAAATAGATAAATCCTTAGAAAAAATAAAAGCACTTGCTATCGGAATGGGATGGGGAAGCGGAAAGGATAATGAAAAAATATTAGCATATATATTAGAAGAAAAAAATATCCCATGTATAATTGATGCAGATGGATTAAATACTCTAGCAAACATGGACTTAAATATTCTAAAAAAAGCTAAGAATAGAATTATATTAACACCACATCTAAAAGAATTTGAAAGGATAAGTAAAAATCCTATTGAGAAAATAAAAGAAAATCCAATAGAATTAGCGATAGAATTTGCTAAAAAATATAATGTAATATTATTATTGAAAGGAAGTACAACAATTGTAACAGATGGAGATGAAACATATTTAGTAAAAAGAGGATGTAGCGGAATGGCAACAGCAGGAAGTGGAGATGTTTTATCTGGGATTTTAGTTGGAATATTAGGATATAATGAGCCAAGTAACAAAATTGTAGCTGCAGGAGCATATTTAGCAGGAGTGTCTGGAGAGTTGGCACAACAAAAATATACAGATATTAGCATGAAGGCATCTGATACAATTGAAATGATTCCAAAAGTAATAAAAATGATAAGAAATAATGATGAATTATAATAAAAAGCTCGGCAAAAAAATAAAAAAATTTATACAAAAAAAGCTCGAAAAGATAGGAAAAATAAAGCTTAAAAAACATGGAAAAAAATACCAATAAAAATTTTTAAAAAAAATTTAAAAAAAGTGTTGACAAAGATAAAAAAGCATTGTATAATTAAAATCGTCCCAAGCGAGGGGACATAAAAAGTACATTGAAAAATAAACAATAAAATCCTTTAGAGAATAAACCGAAGCGGTAAATTTCTTTGTAAAAAGAAAAGTACCGAACAAGTAAATTTTTTAAAAGTTTTTTAGCCAAAAAAAGTAAGAAGTTTAAGAGCTTGAAAAAACTCTAATTTTAATTATTAATGAAAAATTATTAATTAGGATAAATAATATCGGTTTCGATAAACCAAAAAGTTTATTTTAAGCTGATATAAAACTAGGAGAAGCAAGCAGTACAAGGCAATCGAGCGAAGAAACTTGAGATAGTACTAAATGTACATCGAAAGTTGATGAGCGAAGATTAACGAAGTAATGCGAAGGTTATCGTAGTTTTAGAACAAGAGAGTTTGATCCTGGCTCAGGATAAACGCTGGCGGCGCACATAAGACATGCAAGTCGAACGGACTTAACCA
>CALXAW010000139.1 GCA_944386375.1 uncultured Clostridia bacterium | reverse complement strand
GATATATAATAAAAAGAGAGGTAATAAAATGGAAGTAGCAAATAAATGGAAAGATTATAAAATATTAGATATGGCAGATGGTCAAAAGCTAGAACAATGGGGTAATGTAATATTATCTAGACCAGATCCGCAAATTATATGGAAAAATAAAAGCTTTCCTGCAAAATGGAAACAAATAAATGCAACATACCACAGAAGCAAAACAGGTGGAGGCTCATGGGAATATAATAAAAAAATGCCAGATAAATGGCAAATAAAATATAAAAATTTAACATTTAATATAAAGCCAATGGGATTTAAACATACAGGTTTATTTCCAGAACAAGCTGTAAATTGGGATTGGATGATAGATAAAATAAAGTTAGAAAAAAGAGAAATAAAAGTATTAAATCTATTTGCATATACAGGTGGAGCAACAGTAGCATGTTTGTCAGCTGGAGCTTCTTGTTGCCATGTAGATAGCTCAAAAGGAATGGTTGCTTGGGCAAAAGAAAATGTAGCCTCATCTGGATTAAGTAAAAAGCCAGTTAGGTATATAGTAGATGATGTACAAAAATTTGTTAAAAGAGAAATAAAAAGAGGCAATAAATATGATGCAATAATAATGGATCCACCATCATATGGAAGAGGAGCAAATGGCGAGATATGGCAGTTTGAAGATAATTTATATAATTTAGTAGAATTATGTATGCAAGTGCTTTCTAAAAATCCTTTGTTTTTCTTAATAAATTCATATACAACTGGAATATCTAGTACAGTTTTAGCAAATATATTAAATTTAACAATAGCAAAAAAATATAAAGGAAAGGTTACTTCAGGAGAGATTGGTTTACCTATGGAAAATAGTAAATTGATTTTACCTTGTGGTATATATTCGCGTTGGGAAAATAAAAATTAAAAATGGAGTAAATTTAAATGGAAAAATTAAAGATATTATACGAAGATAATCACATAATAGTAGGACAAAAAAATCCAAATATACCATCACAGTCTGATAAAACAGAAGATGTAGATATGCTTAGTTTAGTAAAACAATATTTAAAACAAAAATACAATAAACCAGGTAATGTATATTTAGGGTTAATACATAGGCTAGATAGACCAGTAGGTGGAGTTATGATTTTTGCCAAAACTTCTAAAGCGGCATCAAGGCTAAGTGAACAAGTGCGCAATAAGGAATTTAAAAAGAAATATTTAGCTGTTGTAGATGGAAAAATAGAAAACCAGAAGCGGAACATTAGAAGATTATTTGTATAAAGACCAAAGAAATAATATAAGTAAAGTAGTAAATAAAACTAAAAAAAATGCAAAACTTGCAAAATTAGATTATGAAGTATTATATTATGATAAAATTAAAAATTTAAGTTTACTAAAAATAAATTTACATACAGGTAGACATCACCAAATACGTGTGCAATTACAACATTTTGGTCATAGTATTTTTGGGGACCAAAAATACGGAACACGAGGAAGGGGAAAGCAAATTGCGTTATGGGCATATGAGCTACAAGTAAAACATCCTATAACAAAAGAACTTATTACATTTAAATGCTTGCCACAACCTGTGGGGACATGGTGTGTACTTAAAAATGTAGATTGTTAAACATATTGGAGATAAAATAAGCAGTAATATAAATATATATTATTGCTTATTTTGTTGTACCGGAAAAATCAAAGATTTTGAATATACAAGATGTATAAAAAAGTGTTGTTATGTTAATTTTACAAAAACCATAAAATATTTTACGAAAATAAAAATATAACTTTTCATAAACTAAAATGGACTTCTTATAAACAAAATGAATTTTATAAAAAAATAAATGATAAAGTATGTTTGAACTTAAAAGTAAGGGAGTTAAAAATAATGATTGATAAAATTTGCTTATTTTTAACAAACAAAATTAGAAAAGAAGTTCCAGATATTGATGACGAAAGAGCAGAAGTAATAAATTATGGTTTGCAAATTTTAGTAGGGGAAGTTCCAAAAACTTTTGTAATGCTCGCAGTTGCATACTTTTTAGGAGTTTTTGAACTTACATTAATTACTTTTTTATTACTTATACCATATAGAGGAGCATCAGGAGGATTTCATTTACATTCACACTTAGGCTGTATTATAGCAACATGTATTCAATATAGTGGTGTAGCACTTTTAAGTAAATACATAGTTTTTGGAGAGCCGCTAGAATATATTTTAATTGCAGCAACATGGATTTTTGGAATGTTTATGGTAAAACTATATGCACCAGCAGACACAGAAGATGTTCCAATATTAGCTAAAAAAGATAGAAGAAAAAAGCAAATAGCGTCATATATATCACTAACTGTAGGTTTAATAATAGCAGCAATAGTACAAGACCCGATAATTTCAAATATATTAATATTTGGAAACTTAGTACAAACATTAACAATAACTAAATTAGCATATAGATTAACAAACAATAAATATGGATATGAAGTATATGGTACTTCTATAACTTAGTTAATATAAAATATCTTTTAGGTATTTTTATATTATAAATATATTTAAGGAGGAACCGATATGTTTAAATCTTTAGCAAAGTTAGCAGAAAAGTATGCAAAAAGAACCAATACATCATGTATAATTTTATGGTTTACGCATCAACCAAAAATGCCTGCATCTTTGATAAAAAAGGATTAAACAGTAGGTTTAGCAACTTAAATTTATAAAATT
>CALXAW010000138.1 GCA_944386375.1 uncultured Clostridia bacterium | reverse complement strand
GTTAAATGAAAGATGAATATATAAAAAACTTTTATAATGAAGTTTGTCAAAATTTAGATGGAAATTATAAAATAATCACACAAACAATTAGAAACTATTGGGGTCTTGGCGATAAACCTATTTCTAATATTATAAATGTGCTGGAAATGAATGGATTTATATTAAGCAGCATAAATACTAACACTATGGATATAGATGCATTTACTCATTATGTAAAAATTAATGGAAAAGAATATTTTTGCATTGTTGTAGGAAATGAAAAAAAATCTTTTGCTAGAAGACAGTTTAATACAGCACATGAACTAGCACATGTAATACTTCATAATACTAACATTGATATGGATACACTTTCAAGAGAAGAATTTAGAGAAATGGAGAGAGAAGCGGATAAATTTGCAGCAGAATTATTATTACCAGAAAAGAGCTTTTTAAAAGATCTTATATATCCAACTAATTTGAAGTTTTATGAGGAATTGAAAAAAAAATGGAAAGTATCTATTTTAGCTATGTTAATGAGGGCAGCTGACTTAGAGGTTATAACTAGGAATCAATTGCAGTATTTGATAAAGCAGTATTATGCCAAAGGATACAGAAATAGTGAACCTTTGGATGATACTATAAAAATACAAGAACCTACATTAATAAGATTAGCCACTAATATGTTGTTAGATAATAATAAATTTACACCAAATCAATTTTTAAATAATTTACATAATAACGGAATATGGCTAGAGAGAGAAGAAATTGAGAGAGTTATAGGTTTAGAACCTGGAAAATTAAAAAATAATGAAGATGAAGAAATAGGGAAAATAATTAAAATTGATTTTAAAAAATAATGACTTTTAAGAGTTAGTCATAAAAGAAACCAAAGAAAAAGAGCTATATTAAAACAGCCCTTAAAGTATGTATAAAAATTAGCACTCTCTATACATATTTTTAGTATAAAACAAAAATGTAGATTTGTAAATACTTATGAATATAATAAAGCTCTAGAAAGGAATATGCATGACAAATAAAATAAGAACATCTAAGAAAGTAGCGAAGAAAGCTAGTAAGCAATTAAGAAGTAGTAAAACATCTAAAATACAAAAATCTGTTGCTGCAAGTGCATTAAGAAATAGAGCAAAAAAATAGAAAATGAATAATAGAATATTTATTTTTGTTGACTTAAAATTTGAAAGAAGGTGTAAAAAATAAAACAGAAATTTTTTGATTTATTATTATTAAAAAGAAGTTGGGATATTTTTTCAGTAATAGCAACAATAATTAGTTTAATACTTGCATTTACAGGAAGTATAGAAGATAGTAATAAATGGTTGATAGGAATAATTATTTCAATTTCTTTTGTTATTATCTTTTCAGTAATATACATATGTGAATATGTATATAATAAATTTTTTTTAAGAAGAATAAATGCTAAAATAGGGAAAGTATCTCTAGTTATAAAAAGTGGAGATTTGTTTGAAGAAGAGGGTATAAAGGTTATACCAGTAAATGAATATTTTGATACTCAGGTTGATAATAATATTATATCAGATACTACATTACATGGAATATTTGTTAAGAGATATATTGGAAATAATAACGAAAAATTAAAGAAATTAAATATGGAAATTTCGAAGCAATTAAAAGATGTTGATTGTATTGAAGTTAAAGAAAGAAAGAGAGGAAAGAAAAAAAGATATCCAATTGCAAGTACAATTTTGATAGATGATTATATTTTGACAGCATTATCAAAGTTTAATGAAAAAAATGAAGCATATTTATCAATGCCAGAATATTTGGAATTTTTAAATAAATTCTGGAATGAAATTGATAGAATACATAACGGAAGAATTATAAATATACCTGTTATAGGTACAGGATTAGCAAGGATAAATCCAACACTATCGTATGAAGAATATTTAGAACAAATAATTTTTTCATTAAAGACCTCATCTATAATTGCTGGAGAAGCAAAAATTAATATTATTATTTCAGAAAAAAAGATGAAAGAGTGTTCTTTAGTAAAGTTAAAAAATATTGTAAGTACAATAAATAATAAATAAAGGAGGAAAAACAAATGGCATATAGAAATGGAAATTATTCAGCATTTTATGTTAGCGAACCATTCGCAGAAAGTAATTTAGGAGCTGCTGCAACAAGAGATTTTAATACTTATAATTTATTCAGAGCATGGAAAAAGGCTGATGAGAACTTTCCTTTTAATGACTCGCATGATAAAAATTATAATGTAAGGGATGGGAGTGATTGGGAAAATACATTAAAACCAAGATTACATGATAGGTTAAGAAATTCAAAAAATATAATATTAATTTTAAGTTCTGTTACACAAAATAGTAGAGCTCTAAGGGAAGAAATTGATTATGGAATAAACACTTGTGGATTACCTGTAATAGTTGTATATCCAGAATTTAAGGAGAAAGAAGATATTGCTAAAGATAATAGAATAACACAAAAAGTAAAAAATATGTGGGAAAAATTGCCTGTATTTAGGAATTCTTTAGATAAAGTTCCGACAATTCATGTTCCATATAAAAAGGATTTAATTAAGAAAGCTTTAGAGGATTCAGATTTTATGGTAAATACAAAAGGAGAATCAAAAATTTATTTTTTTAAATAAAACTCTTGCAAAAATATTTATATTATGTTAAATTATAATCATAGAATCAAACTATGAAATATAATTATAAATACAAGCTCGTATTCTTCGCGAACGGAA
>CALXAW010000137.1 GCA_944386375.1 uncultured Clostridia bacterium | reverse complement strand
CTTCATTTATCTCTTTTAAAAAGCATAAAGTTGGTATATCTATTCCTGCCTTTCTGGCAGCATCTAATATTGTTGTTCCTTTAGGTACACTTACTTTTTGGTCATCTATTGTTAAATTAATTATTGTATCTTCCATACTATATTCACTCCTCTTATTAATTACCTATTGCCTTAAATGGGCAACTCATTATGCATGTGCCACATTTAATACATTTGTCTTGATTTATTTTTCTCTTTTCTCTACCTTCTCCTTCTATTGCACCTACAGGACAATTTTTTTGGCATAGTCCACATGCCTTGCATTTATCTTCATTTATTGTTATTTTAGCTAAAGCCTTACATTCTAATGCTTTACATTCTTTTTCTATAGCATGTTGCCTAAATTCTTCTCTAAAATATTTTAATGTGCTAATTACTGGATTTGGTGCACTTTGCCCTAAACCACAAATACTAGATTTTTGTATGTTTACTGCTAATTTTTCTAATTTATAAATATCATATTCAGAACCTTCTCCAGAGCATAGCTTTTCTAGTAGTTCTAACATTCTTTTAGTTCCAATTCTACAAGGTGTACATTTTCCGCAACTTTCACTTACAGTAAATTCTAAATAAAATTTTGCTAAACACACCATACATTTTGTATCATCCATTATAATTAAACCACCTGAACCCATCATAGAGCCAATTTCTTTTAATGATTCATAATCTATTGGTGTATCTAAATGCTCTTTTGGTATACAACCTCCAGATGGTCCACCTGTTTGTGCTGCTTTAAATTCTCTGCCATTTGGTATACCTCCTCCAATGTCATATACAATTTCACGAAGTGTTGTTCCCATTGGTACTTCTACTAGTCCAATATTATTTACATTACCACCTAATGCAAATACTTTTGTACCTTTTGATGTAGCTGTTCCGATAGAACTATACCACTCTGAGCCTTTTAGGATTATTTGTGCTATATTTGCTAATGTTTCTACATTATTTATTAATGTTGGTTTTCCCCATAATCCAGAAACTGCTGGATATGGTGGTTTTACCCTAGGTTGACCACGTTTTCCTTCTATTGATTCTAATAATGCTGTTTCTTCGCCACATACAAATGCTCCTGCACCTAAACGTATTTCTATGTCAAAATTAAAACCTGTTTCAAATATATTTTTTCCTAATATTCCATAATCCTTTGCTTGGTTTATGGCAATTTTTAACCTTTGTACAGCTATAGGGTATTCTGCCCTTACATATATATACCCTTTATTTGCTCCAATTACATAGCCTGCAATTAACATAGCCTCTAAAACTGCATGTGGATCTCCCTCTAAAATACTTCTATCCATAAATGCACCTGGGTCACCTTCGTCTGCATTGCATACTACATATTTTTGCTTACCTTCTGCATCTTTTGTAGATTGCCACTTCTTGCCTGTTGGGAACCCAGCTCCACCACGACCGCGAAGTCCAGAATCAGTTATTTCTTTTATAACTTCTTCTGGCGTCATATGTTTTAATACTTTTTCTAATGCCTTATATCCATCAAATGCTATATATTCGTCTATATCTTCTGGGTTTATCATTCCACAATTTTTAAGTGCAATTCTTTTTTGTTTTTTATAAAAACCTAAATCATCTAGCTTTAGTACTTTTTTATTGTCTATATCTTTACATAACAACCTTTCTACAACTTCGCCATTTATTATATGTGATTTAATAATTTCTTGGCAATCTTCTGGTTTTACCATTGCATAAAAAGTGTCTTCTGGTCTTATTATAACTATTGGCCCTTTTGCACATAAACCAAAACAACCTGTTTTTATAACTCGTACATTTTCTATATTATTTTGTTTTATTAGTTTTCTAAATTCTTCTGCAATATCTGGTGATTTAGAAGATGTACAACCAGTACCATGACATACTAAAATATGTTTTTCTCTTGTATCTGCTTTTGTGTTTATACGCAAATCTAATTCTTTTCTTTTTTCTTCTCTTAATTTATTTATTTGTTCTAGAGTTTTCAAATGTATTCCTCCTTTTGGATTATTTATTATTCTATTTTTTTTCTAATTCGTCTAAAACTGTATCTAGTTTTTTTACAGTTGCTCTACCATATACTTCTCCATTTACTGTAAACACTGGTGCTAAGCCACAAGCGCCAACACATCTGGTTTCTTCTATAGAGAACTTGCCATCTTTTGTAGTTTCTCCTGGTTCTATTTTTAGTCTATCTTTTAATCTGTCTAATATTTTTTGCGAACCTTTTACAAAACATGCTGTTCCTAAACATACTGCTATATTATATTTTCCTTTAGGTTTTAGCGAAAATCTAGAATAAAATGTTACAACACCATATACCTCTGCCATAGGAATATTTAAAAATTCAGAAATGGCACTTTGTGCTCTTTGCGGAATGTACCCATAATGTTCTTGTACTTCATTTAAAATTTGTATTAAATTATCTTTTATTGGCTTATATGTATTAAATAAGTTCTCTAAAAATTCATCTTTGCAATTACCATTACATTTACAACAATCACTCATAATTAACCTCCACTTGTTTATTTGTTTGATTATATCAAAAAAATAAAATTTGTACAATATATTTATGCAAGAAAAGAAAGAGGGTGTCCTGAAATAGGAGCCCAAGAAACAAAAAATCCAGTTCGATAAGAGTTGGATTTTTTGTTTTAAAAACTCTGTTATATTTTTTGATAAAGAAACAGCTTTCACCATCGCTATT
>CALXAW010000136.1 GCA_944386375.1 uncultured Clostridia bacterium | reverse complement strand
GTAAACCCAGATGATTCAACATGTAGAGACCAAAATACTGGTGGCAAAAAAGAAGTAACATTAATAACTTGTACAGACTATGGAGATCAAAGGGTAATAGTAAAAGCAACACAAATATAAAGAAGATAAATAGATATTTCAAAAGAAATATCTATTTTAAAACCCCAAAATGCAAACAAACGTTTACAAAATATTAATTTAATGTTATAATAAAAATATAATAACTGTGTGGAAGTGGTAGACGTGGAAAATAAATTAAAACATATTTATATAGCTATAGATTTAAAAAGTTTTTATGCTTCTGTAGAGTGCAAAGAGCGCGGACTTAACCCAATTACAACAAACTTAGTTGTGGCAGACAGTACCAGAACTGAAAAAACGATTTGCCTTGCAGTAAGTCCAGCACTTAAATCATATGGAATACCAGGTAGAGTAAGACTTTTTGAGGTGATTCAAAAAGTTAGAGAAGTTAATATAGAAAGAAAGAAAAGAGCTCCAAATCAAACATTTACTGGTTCATCTTATGACGATATAGCACTAAAAAAGAATAGTGATTTAGAGTTAAGCTATATAGTTGCACCACCAAGAATGGCCTATTATATAAAATACAGTACCAATATTTATAAAATATATTTAAAATGGTTTTCACCAGATGATATATATGTTTATTCCATAGATGAAGTATTTATAGATATTACACCATACTTAAAAATTTATAATATGTCAGCAAGAGAACTTACAACAAGAGTAATTCAAGATATTTTTGAAAACACTGGTATAACAGCTACTGCAGGAATAGGAACAAATCTTTATCTTTGCAAAATAGCAATGGATATTGTAGCTAAAAAAGCTAAACCGAATGAAAATGGAGTTAGAATTGCAGGGCTTGATGAAATAACCTATAGAAAATTATTATGGAACCATAAACCAATAACAGATTTTTGGAGAGTGGGAAAAGGGTATAGCAAAAGATTAGAAAAGTATGGAATATATACAATGGGAGATATTGCCAGAACTTCAATAGAAAACGAAGAATTATTATATAATTTATTTGGAATAAATGCTGAACTATTAATAGATCATGCTTGGGGATGGGAGCCATGTACTATGGCAAGTATAAAAAAATATAGGCCAGAAACTAATAGTATAAGTTCAGGACAGGTTTTACATTGCCCATATAATTATGAGAAAACAAAACTAATTGTAAAAGAAATGACAGAATTACTTTCATTAGATTTAACAGAAAAAAAGCTAGTAACAGATCAAATAGTATTAAATATTGAATTTGATGCAGAAAACTTAATAGATCCTAATATAAGAAACTCATATGAAGGAGAAATTGTGTTAGATAGATATGGAAGGAAAATACCAAAACATGCACATCGGAACAGCAAATTTAGGAACAAAAACATCATCTATTAGAATTATTACTAAAGAAGTAATGAAATTATATGAAAAAATAATGGAAAAAAGTTTTTCTGCAAGGAGAATAAATATAACTGCCAATAATGTTATAAGAGAAGAGTTATTAGTAAAAACTCATGAACAAATAAATTTATTTACAGATTATAAACAAAAAGAAAAACTAGAAGGGGAAAAGAATTTACAAGATGCTATAATTGGTATAAGAAAAAAATATGGAAAGAATTCAATAATAAAAGCAATGGATTTACAAGAAGGAGCAACTGCAATAGATAGAAACAAACAGATAGGAGGTCACAAAGAATAAATGAAAGATAAGTATGTAGATATTATAAATTTACCACATCATATTTCAAAAAGACACCCCCAAATGTCATTAGAAGCAAGGGCTGCTCAATTTGCACCATTTACTGCATTAACTGGATATGAAAAAGCTATTAAAGAAGTTGACGATGGATTAAATTGAACACAAGAAGAAAGCTAAATAAAAATAAAATAATAACAAAAAGTGCAAACCTCCATATAATAAAATATGGAGGGATTTTTATGGCGAAAATAATAGTATTTAATAATGACACAGATAGAATGGAAACATACTATAGAGAAGAAAACCAAGCAATGCCTTATAATGCAAATAGAACATTAACTGTTAGAGAATTTAGAGGTTCTAGTAGAAGCCAAACTTTATGGACAACAAAAAGAACCATGCAAACATGGAACTCATTTAGGTACTTATACGGAAGTGTTATACCAGTTGGGTTTGCATTTAAAAGACCATGGGAGCGGTGGACACGGGACTCAATCACATGACTTAATACATACAGTTGAACACATAGAAATTTGTAATAGAAGATGATATAATTTGTGGCTTTAGAGGTAAAATTATAAGTATTAGCGAGTGTAAATGCTAATGCTTATTTTTATAGAAAAAATTTCTAATAAGTGGGTACAAACTGATTGACAAAAGAACAAAAGTTTGATAATGTATAACAAAAAATGAGATAATTTTAGCTATTAAAATTTTCAATAAAAGGAGGAATTTTATTTGAATAATAATACAATTGATGATAATTTAATTGGAAATGAAAATAATATTGTATTTTATACTGATGAAGAAAATAATGTTAATGTTGAAGTCATTTTACAAAATGAAAATGTTTGGCTCAACATTGATTCTTTAACGAAATTATTTAAAATTGATAGAACTGGTATAACAAGGCATATAAATAATATTTATAAAGATGAAGAATTAGAAGAAAACTCAACTTGTGCAAAAATTGCACAAGTTCAAAAAGAAGGTAACAGAAGTGTTACAAGAAATATTTCTTATTATAATCTAGATATGATAATATCAATAGGATTTAGAGTAAATTCAAAACCAGCTATTAAATTTAGAACATGGGCAAATAAGATT
>CALXAW010000135.1 GCA_944386375.1 uncultured Clostridia bacterium | reverse complement strand
TCACTATTGTAAGAAAAATCAAATAATCCTAAAATACATAAATTAACAAAAAAAGAAAAACTTCCACTAATAACTAAAGAAATAGTAAAAATTAAAACAGGTACTAAACACCCTATCATTCTTTTTAAAAGAGCTTTCTTTTCTTTAACATAGTACAAACTTGGAAGAAGTAAAACAATTCCAATAGTATGTTTGGTAAGAATAACTATACCTAATAAAAATCCAATCAAATAATGACTCCATAAATATTTAGGAACAAATTCCTTTTCCGTATAACACAACAATACTAATAAAATGAATAAGAACAAATTATAATTAGGAAAAGTAGAATTTACTGGAAAAAAGAAAAACAAGAAAAATATCCACATTTTATCCTGATACATTTTCTCAAGTAAAAATAAACAAGTCGTAAGAATCAACGAATTTGTAATATGAAAGACAAGCATACTAGAACCAAAAAGGTAAAAAGGTAACGACATCAGCCAGGGATAAAAAGGAGGTATCACCATATTAAAGTCCAAATAAGGAACAAGTCCCCTATACATGTTATTAGCAAAACCATAATTCCAAATCTCATCTAAATTAATAGGACTACAAATAAGGTTAAATATTAAAATTATGAAAAAAGCAAAAAAATACTTCATAACTTTCTTAATCATAAATATCTACTCCTTACTTAAATAATAAATCTCATAAACCCCTATTGTTTTAACTTTCACACCAGATGTCATAATATAATCTACTGCCTCTTTCAAATACTGTTGTGGAGGGGAAGGCATTTCATAAGCCTCCTTATCAATAACGAAATAACCATTCGCTACACTTTTCAATCTAGAAATAATTTTCAAGGTACCATCATAGCCATAATTACCATAATTAGGCAAATCAAAATAGGTGATATCCGAATTACTTTTAATCTTATAAAAAAAATTTTCACTACCTCTTAAAAAATAAATAACATCATCATCCAAAGTCTCTACATATCGATCCAACTCATCAACCACTTTACGATATCTCTCAGAAAGTAAGCTAAACTGAAAATTAGGATAGTGAATAATCTTTAAATCACCAAAATACATATTCTGTATCACAAACCAAATAATACTTAATACCAAGGAAAAGAAAATACATTGTTTATAAATAGATCTTTTTATATTCCTATCTAACAATATCAAAATAAAGAAAGCAGCCAAAAATAATGAAACATGATAATAATCAATAATAGGATAAATACAACTAGCAAAAACCAATACATAATAATTACAAACATCTTTAGGTTTTCGAACAATTCGAACAATAAGAACAATCATAGCTAAAACAAAACATAGAAAATAAAACCATTCGATATATAAATTACTATGACCAAAATCAAAAAGTCCAAAAAAACACAAATCTAAAAAAGAAGAAAAACTACCTTGAAGAACTAAAATAATAAAACAGATAAAAACAGGAAGTAAAAAACCAACAACCCTTTTCAATAATTTTTTATAATCGACAAACAAATAATAAATTGATGCTAAAACAAATAATCCACCTACTGTCTGTTTCGTTAAAAAACTACAGCCTAACAAAATACCTATTAAATAATCATTCTTATTAGTCCTCTCACAATAAATAAGGAGTAATAAAAAGAATAAAAGTAAAAAATTATATCCCGGAAACATAACTGATACCATCGCAATTGGAAATGGAATAGAAAGAAGTATCAAATAAATCCATGTCTTATTACCAAGTAAACGAAACAAAATAAAGAAAAACAGAGTAAGAAGAAATGCTTGTTCCAAATAAAAAACTAAAATAGAAGAATTCAAAAATAAGAAAATGGAATATAACCATGGTGCAAGAGGAGGAATAACTAAATTAAAATCAACATAAGGCACCTCTCCTCTAGTAATAGCATAACTAAATCCAAAATTAACATAGCTATCTCCACGTGTTAAATTATAAGCAAGGACTAAACAATAGAAAAAATAACAAAATAAGAATAAATATTTAAAAACAGACTGTATCTTAATCTTTTGCTTCATATATTAAATAATCTCCTTCCCGTGCCACTAATGAAAAATGATCAATCACATACTCACAAACTTCGTACAAAAACTCTCCATTTCTACCAATCTCATCCATCTCACGTTGATTAATAATGTATAAATTAGAAGACTCCTCTACTCTTTTTATTAACTTCTCAACTCCATTATACCCGTAATTTCCATGTAAGAAAACTAAAAAATAATTAACATCTAAATCATTACCCGCATAAATAAAACTATTTTTGGTAGATAATAAAACGGGAACATTATCTTTCTCATAATATTTTAGAAAAACTCGATTCATATCCAAAAGAATTTCATATTGTTCTGGTTGAACCAGATAATATTTTAAATTAGGTAAAAAATCCAATCTTTTACTAGAAAATCCTTGATAACAATAAAAATTAATAAAGCAAATAAAAATACTAAGTCCTAAAAATAAATAGCAATATTTCTTTTTTATATCTATCTTAGTCATAAGATAAACGAATACACTACAAAAAAATAATAAGAAATGATAACTATCAAATAAAGGAATTACAAAGGAATAAGTTGCTAAAGTATAGTAAGCATAAATACTTCTATCTTTTTTGAAAACATAAAAGCACAATACTAAAAATAAAATAATAGATAAATAAAAATAAATAGAAAATCCTGTCGTATTTTTAGAAAAATCAAAAAGTCCAAAAAAACAAAGATCAAGAAATGATAGAAAACTATTTGTAAATAATAAATAAATGAAAAATAACAAACACGGAATCATAAATCCCATAATTCTTTTCCCTAATATTTTAAAATCTTTTACATAATAAATAAC
>CALXAW010000134.1 GCA_944386375.1 uncultured Clostridia bacterium | reverse complement strand
AGGAAAAAATGAAAAAACCAGAACTTTTAGCCCCAGCTGGCTCATTCGAAAAAGCGAAAATAGCATTTTTATATGGAGCAGATGCCGTATATTGTGGTACATCTTCATTATCATTAAGAACTAGAGCAGATATGCAAACTGACGATTTAGTAAATACAATAAAATATGCACATAGTTTAGGTAAAAAAGTGTATGTAACATTAAATATATATGCTTGGGATGATAAGTATGAAGAAATAATAGAACAAGTAAAAATGTTATCAAAATTAGAGGCAGATGCTATAATAGTAGCAGATGGTGGAATTGTAGATGTTATAAAACAGTATGCACCAAATGTAGAAATACATATGAGTACACAAACAAATTTGGTAAGTTTGCATTCTTGTAATTTTTGGTATAAACAAGGTGCTAAAAGAATGATAATGGCAAGAGAAATGAATAAAGAACAATTACGTTATATTATACAAAATAAACCACAAGATATGGAAACAGAAATATTTGTACATGGTGCAATATGTTTTGCATATTCTGGTAGATGTTTTTTAAGTGATTTTTTAAGTTGTAGAAGTGCAAATTTAGGCGATTGTGCCCAAAGTTGTAGATGGTCATATAATTTATATGCAGAAGAAAAAAATAATCCAGGAGAATTAATGCCAATAGAAACAAATGAATATGGAACAAGTATATTTTCTTCTAAAGATTTGTGCTTAATAAAAGAGTTGCCAGAAATAATAGATATGGGAGTGGATAGCTTAAAAATAGAAGGAAGGCTAAAAACAGAGTATTATTTGGCAAGCATAGTAAATGCATATAGAAACGCAATAGACGACTATCAAAAAGATCCTAAAAATTATGATTATACACAATATTTAAATGAGTTAGAAAAAGTAAAAACACGAGGTCTTACAACATTTTATTTTAATAGTAGAGAAAATAAAGATATACAAGAATATTCTGGAAAGCAATATAACGAAAAATATCAATTTGGTGGTAAAGTAGTAGAATATAATGAAAATAAATCAATAATAGAAATACGAAATAGATTACAAGTAGGAGATAAATTAGAAATATTAATTCCAAATAAAATAAAACCATATGAATTTACAATAAATAAATTGTGGGATGAAGAAACAGATAAAGAGATAGATGCTGTAAACCCAGGTAGACAAGGGCAAAAAGTAAAAATGCAATTACCTATAAAATGCGAAAAAGATTGGATTATAAGGAAAATGAAATAAAGCAAAGTAAAAAACACTTTGCTTTATTTTGATAAATTATCAAAATTATATATTATATCTCTAGGTTTAGAGTTTGGAGCTTCTAGCAATGATTTATCATCTAACGAGAACTTTCTAGTTTTTGTAAATAATAAATCTGGATGACATTTTAACATATATTTTACATATTTAGATACTGTACGTGGGTCTTCGCAGTCATAATATTTTCTAAAATTGTCTAAATTACTAAAAAGTGTAACTCTACCATTACCCCAATAGTTAAAATATTGTGGTAATGATTTAAATTGTCTTTTTTCCCATTTAAAATAATCTTTTTTCTTTTTAGGTGTTTTATAAAGAGTTCTTTTCTTAAGATTATTAGACATTTTATTATGTGCTGCAGGTCCTTTTTCGCCATATTCGAATCTATATCCAGATTGAACCTGTAATTCTGCTTTTAATCCTTTAGGTAGGTCTAAGCTATAAAAGTCAGCTATGTAGCCATTAGGCATTCTTTTTTCTTTAGTTCTAGTAGGGTCTTTAGAATATTGAACACCTAATTTTTTTAATTGATTAGATGTCATTAAAACATCAAAGACCATAAAACTGCCTACAGATAAGTCTAATTTGTTGAATTTCTTTTTATCAATTTTTAATAATAATTTATTTAATTTTTTTTCATATTTACCTAAAGATTTATCAGGCAAAAGTTTATTTTCTTTTTCCTTTTCTTTTATTTCTTCTAATTTTTCTATGTTTTTATAAATTTTTTTATTAATTTTTTCTTTTTCTTCATGAGATTCTTCATAAGTTAATTGCTCTAAAATAGAATAACAATCAATAATTTTGTTATAATATTCTTTATATGTTGTGTTAGATAAGTCTAAATTACGAGTATTGTCTAAAAAGTTGTTTATTTCAACAACTTGAGCTTTATGTTCTTGTATGTTGTCAAATCTTTTTTGAAAGTTTGGATAATCTTCTTCAAACATTTCAGAAATGCATTTTACAAGTATTGTGTTTGTGTTTGATGTAATATCTTTATAATTGTATGCCATTTTTTTAATTTCTTCGTATTTACTAGGGTCTTTTTGTATAATATCATTTAAAAAGTCTTTTATAACTATTTTTTCAATAACATCACGAACATCATAAATATCACTACAAACTAGTTTAAAACCATAAAAATCATAAATAGACCTAACTTCTTTTGGAAGTGGTTTGTCATTTTTTATTGAGTCTTTTAACTGGTTTTTATAATCTTGAACAGCTATTTTTTTCTTTTTATTTATACTTTTTTCAGATTTTCTTCTACCAAATAATAAAAAATTATCTGATCCTACAATATTATTTCCAAATTTACTTTCCATCTCTAGTCCAACAGTTGCCATAACTTGACACATGTAATCTAGAGCATTTAAATCTAAAGAAAGCTTATTTTCATCTTTAAATTTTGAAACTGCTTTTTCTTTTTCGATTTTGTATTTTTCCTTAAATTCTGAAGTTTTATCTTTCATAGTGCACCTCCAATATATTATTGTATCATAAAATATCAAAAAAGTCCAGCAAATTAATAATTTAAAAAATACCAAAAAATACCAAGAAACTACAAAATAAAACAAAAAGCGAGAAATAATCAATTTGAAAAAATTGTTAAATAATATGTAAAAAAAAATAACATAATAAAAATATAAAACTAAAAAAGGAGGAAAAATATAAATGAAAAAAACTATAAAAATCATA
>CALXAW010000133.1 GCA_944386375.1 uncultured Clostridia bacterium | reverse complement strand
TTGCTAGGTCATATCTTCTATTGTCAAAAAATAGTCCATTAAATAAATTTTTTGCTGCATCTACTGTTGGTAGTTCTCCTGGTCTTAATTTTTTATATATTTCTATTAAGCCATCTTCACTTGTTTTTACTGTATCTTTTGCTATTGTAGCTGTAAGCATTTCTTCTTCTCCAAATAGTTCTCTTATTTGGTCATCTGATACTATACCAAGTGCTCTAATTAGTGTTGTTACAGGTAATTTTCTTGTTCTGTCTACACGTACATAAAATATATCATTTCCATCTGTTTCGTATTCTATCCATGCTCCTCTTAATGGCATTATTGTTGATGTAAATGTTTTTTTACCTGTTTTTGTGTCAAATTCTTGTGCATAGTAACATCCTGGTGAACGCACAAGCTGACTTACTACAACTCTTTCTGCTCCATTTATTACAAATGTTCCGCTATCTGTCATTAGTGGAAAATCACCTAAATATATTTCTTGTTCTTTTATTTCTCCTGTTTCACGATTAATAAGCCTTACTTTTACATGTAATCTTGTAGAGTAAGTTGCATCTCTTTCTTTTGCTTCTTCTAAAGAGTATTTTGTTTTATCCTCCATGTAATAATCGAAAAATTCAAGAACTAAATTTCCAGAGTAATCAATAATAGGTGATATGTCTTTTAATACTTCTCCTAGTCCTTCTTCTACGAACCAGTCGTATGAGTCTCTTTGTACTTTGATTAGGTTTGGCATTTCTATATAGTCTCCAACCTTTGCAAAGTCTTTACGTGATGTTTTTTCGTAATTAATCTCTTTTAACAAAATAAATCACTCCTATAAAATTATTAAGCAGAAAAAAATTTATTTTTAAAAGAAGTCCTTCTCAAAATATAGGCTTCCGTAGGTAGTTGTAAATTTGTCTGCCCTACAAATTTATACTTTTCTATTTTGCTTATACCTGATTCCTCTTCTTTTAATTTTGAATTAAACATAAATAACAGACGTATTATATCATTACTTCCGTAGGCTTGTCAATACTTTTAGTAAAATTTCTGCTTGTCAGGGGACGGAGATTTTGACAACCGACAAAAAGTTGTCAAAATGCCCGCCCCCCTGACAAGCCTATCTCACAACAAAAAGGAGGGAATTTTCCCTCCTTAGTTTAATTTATAGTTTACTTATTTTTAAAGAATTTTCTTTTAATAAGTACTATTCCACCTGCTAGCAATGCACTTGCTGTTATTGCTACTATTGTAATTATATGTGTTTTGTTTGCACCTGTTGGTGGTGTTATAATTAATTCTGCATATGCATTATCTACTTCGATATTTATCCTATTCATATTACCATGTTCGTCTTGCTCAAAGTAGTAGTTACCTGGTGTAGAACCATCTGGAGGTGCTGGTGTTGTTACTACTTCTATTACTTCCATGTCATTTGAAAAGTCTAAGTCATCTGAAGTTGATAATAATTTTTGTGCCTTAAACTCATAGTTTTCTTGACACTCGCCAGTAACATCTGGATTTTCTTCTAAGTATGCTTTAGGCAGAAGTTCCGCATCGCTTGTTATAAGTATTACTGGTGTGTGATTTTTCGCAAATTCTGCTGCATCCTCTATAAGAAGTCCATCTATTCCACCATTTGTATGATGTGTAGTATGATCTGTTTCTTCTAAAATTCGTACACTATTTGGATCTACTCCTTCTAAATTAGGTACTAATTGACTATCTAAGTAGTCTATTATTTTAGAAACTGTTATTGTTTCTACATTTTCTCTTTCTGTTCCATATTTATAATAAGCTTTTGTCAGATAATTAGTTTCAGATTCATTAGTTACAAATATTTCATATGTTATTTCTAATGTAGAACCATATAATAACTCATTATCCACTTCCATATTTACTCTGTTGAATGGTCCTGGATTTCCTGGATCGTCTAACATTTTTACATAGTCTAATTTGTCAGTTCTTGGGTCACCTTCTATTAGTATTTGACCATTTGCTAGTGTTAATTTAATATAAGCAACTTGTTTTAAGGTTGAATAATTCTTTTTAGGTTTTTCTATTATACCAAAGTCTACATTTTCTATAGTTTGTCTTAATTCTTTAGCTAATGCATATGTTCCATCTGGGTTTTCAATCATTATCATTTCTGTTGTTGTATCTTTTTTATCTTCTTCTGTTTCACTTACTTTTTCGTCTGCATCATATTCTACTTGAACATTTATTGCACCAGTATATGCTTGTTTAGCTGTTATTCCTTCGTATGCTGTTTTACCATTTCCAACATCTTTATAACTTTCGTTATTTATTCTAACTGGTGTTATTGCATCTGTTACTATTGCATCTGTATCCATAGCATCTGAGTATCTTATTATTTCTTTTGGTTCTGTTTCTGTTTCTTCCTTAATTATATGCCATTTGTCTGCATCATAAGGCTCACCGTAGTTAATTTGCGTTGTAAGCTCTGCATCTGGGTCTTTAACAACATTATTGTTGTTATTTAATGCTTGTTTTATTACATCTGATGTTATTATTGTTGCCTTATAGTCATTTACAGCTATGTTTCCTTCTTGTGCTCCAGTTGCCGAATATACTACACTATCATCTGAATATGTATATTTTAGTATATATTCGTCTGGTATAAGTCCTGCTATGCTATAATTTCCGTTTGCATCTGTAGTTGTTTCTGCATGTTGTTCTCCATTATCTTTATCATATGTGCTTGCTATTTTATCATTACCATTTGAATCTTTTACAACTTGGCCATTTTCCATTTCTATTAATTCAACTTTTACATTTTCAACTTTTCCATCTTCACCTAAGTTGTATATACCATCACCAAGTCGTTCACTTTCTGGAACTTTTTCACCATTTACTTCTGTTGCTTCACTATCTTTAAATACTGTACCTTTTAATCCTCTATTTTCTGTAGTTAGAGATACTGTAAGTGTTGGTGCCATTGCTGTATCGTCTTCATATGTTCCTCTATTACCTATTTGTGAATTTTCTCGTGCAGAGTCTTTATCTATACTTGCATATTGACTGCTTCTGCT
>CALXAW010000132.1 GCA_944386375.1 uncultured Clostridia bacterium | reverse complement strand
AAAAAAAATAAGTATATATATTGAATATTTAACGTAAAAAAAATAAAATATATAGTATAAAAATAAAAGAATAGGGGAGGAAAGCAAATGAAAAAAATCAAGAATATAATTATTATGTTAATTGTATTTGCACTTTGTATGGCAGGGGTAAATTTTGCTAATGCTACGGACGAAACAAATACAACAAATGGTGGCACAGCTAATATTTTATATAGCTCACATTTGCGTAACTTAGGTTGGGAAGAAGATTATAGCAAAAAAGATGGAGAAACTTCAGGAACAGTAGGAGAAAATAGAGCAATAGAAGCAATACAAATAAAGCTAGGAGATAAAATGCCACAAGGTGCAACATTAAAATACCAAGTGCATGTTACCGACATAGGTTGGATGGACTGGGTAAATGAAGGCGAAATGGCAGGAACAACAGGAAAAGCTAAAAATGTAGAGGCAATCCGTATAAAATTAGAAAATGCAGAAGATTATTCTATTGAATACCTTGCACATGTACAAGATATAGGTTGGCAAGAATGGGCAATAGACGGCGAAATGGCAGGAACAACAGGAAAAAACAAAAAAATAGAAGCAATACAAATACGAATTATACCAAAAACAATTAGAGCAAAAATAGTTGTAAACGATATAACAGAGCCAATATATGAAAACAGTGTAAAAATAACAGGATGGGCAATGGCAAATACACAAAATACAAAACTAGAAACATATATAGATAATACAAAAGTAGAAAATAATGTTACATATTACGAAAATAATAAAATAACAGAAATAGGATATGGCGGAATAGAAAACACACCAAAACCAGCATTTGATATGAATATAGATTTATCTAAAATTTCAGATGGAGAAAAAACATTAACAATTAAATTAGTATCAAATACAGGAGAAGAACTAGCAACAGAAACTAAAAAAATAAATATTCAAAAAGAAGCAATACACTTATCATATACTGCACATGTGGAAGAAATAGGTTGGCAAAATAGTGTATATAGTCCAAATACAGCAGGAACAGAAAAAAAGAATCTTCAAATGGAAGCCATAAAGATTAATCTTTTAGGTAATGTACCAGAAAATGCAAGCATAAAATATCAAACATATGTAGAAGAAATAGGGTGGCAGGACTGGGTATCTAATGGAGAAACAGCAGGAACACAAAAGCAAAATAAGAGAATAGAAGCAATACGTATTAAACTAGAAAATATGGAAGACTACTCAGTAGAATATAGAGCACATGTAGAAGAAATAGGTTGGCAAGAATGGGCAATAGATGGCGAAATGGCAGGAACAACAGGGGAAGCATTACAAGTAGAAGCAATACAAATAAATATAATCCCTAAACAAATAAGAGCAAAAGTTAATATAGACACAAACTTAGAAAATACAACAATAGATGAAAACACATATACAATAACAGGATGGGCAATGGCAAATGCCGAAAACACAACATTAAATGCATATATAGATGACCAAAAAATAGAAAGCACCATAAACTATTATGAAAGAGAAGATATAAAAGAAATAGGATATGGAGGAATAGAAAATACACCAAAGCCTGGATTTGATATGCAATTAAAATTAAATAATGTAACAGATGGAAAACACACATTAAAATTACAATTAGTAGATAAAACAGGAAAAGAAATAGCAAGTGCTAAAAAAGAAATAAATATAGATAAAAGCACAATAGGAGTAAAATATCAATCACATGTAACAAATGTTGGCTGGGAAGACTGGGTTAGAGGTCCTATACAATCAAATGGTGGAGGAAATAGACTAGAAGCATTAAATATTAAATTAGTAGGAAATCTACCAGAAGGAGCAAAAATAACATATCAAGCACATGTATCAGGAATAGGCTGGATGGATTGGGTATCTGATGGAGAAACAGCAGGAACAACAGGACAAAACAGAAAAATAGAAGCAGTACGAATTAAACTAGAAAATATGGAAGACTATTCAATAGAATATAATGCATTTGTGCAAGGAATAGGTTGGCAAGGATGGGCATATGATGGAGAGATAGCAGGAACAACAAAACAAGATAAAAAAATAGAAACCATACGTATACAAATTATAAATAAAATAACTGGGGTAAGAGCACGTATGTATGTAGACGAACCAATAATGGATGGAGTATCTACAGTTAAAGTAACACAAAAAACTACAACTATAAGAGGATGGGCAATGACAAATGTAGATGGTGCACATATACGTATAGAAGTAGATGGAAAAGGTGCAGGTTCTGAAGTAACTAGAGAAGAAAGACAAGATGTATTAGATAGAATTAAAGGATATGGTGGAGAAGAAAAAAATCCTGAGCCAGGATTTAGAGCAACAATAAACTTTGAAGAATATAGTGTAGGAAATCACACAATATCTGTTAAAGTACTAGGACCAGATAATACACTGCTATGTTCAATAGATAAAACATTAAATGTACAACCAGATTTTGTATTTGAAACAGGAACATATGGGCTAAGTGGATTAGGAGTACAAAGTCATCCTCAAGGTACAGCACTTCCATATTATAAAATAGGAAAAGGACCAAATGTAATGTTTGCAACATTTGCAATACATGGATGGGAAGACTCTTGGGGCGGAGACGGCTCAGTACTAATAAAAATAGCAGAAGACTTTAAAAATATGTTAGTACAAAACAAACCATCAGATATAAATAATAATTGGACAATTTATATATTTAATGGAGTAAATAGAGACGGAGTATATTTAGGCTCAACACAAGATGGACCAGGAAGAACTACATTATACAGTATGGCACCAGGAAATAAAGGAATAGATATAAACAGAAACTGGCAAACAGGTGCAGGGTATACTAGACATACAGACAATAGAAATTATAATGGTACAGCACCATATCAAGCATATGAGGCAAATTATTTAAGACAATTTTTATTAGATCACAAATCTACAAGTGGTCAAACAGTATTAGTAGATTTACATGGTTGGCTTAACGAAACAATTGGAGACAATGGCTTAGGACAACATTATAGGTCACAATATGGAATGTCACA
>CALXAW010000131.1 GCA_944386375.1 uncultured Clostridia bacterium | reverse complement strand
AAAAGCAATAGACTAAAAAAGTAAAATGAAGGAATAAACAAATGTTAAGTATAATAGTAGCAGTTGCAAAAAATAATGTAATAGGAAAAGACAACAAACTAATATGGCATTTGCCAGAAGATTTAAAAAGATTTAAAGAAATAACAACAGGACATACAATAATAATGGGAAGAAAAACATTTGAATCATTAGGACGAGTATTACCAAATAGAAAGCACATAGTATTTACCCAAAATCCAGATTTTAAAGTAGAAGACCCAAATGTACAAATAGTACACTCTATGCTAGAAATAAAGGGCTATATAGATGACCAAGAAGAAAACTTTGTAATAGGTGGAGCAATGATATATCATTTACTTATGCCATACACAACCAAAATGTATGTAACAGAAATAAACAAAGACTTTAAAGGAGATGCACTATTTCCTAAAATAGACCTAAATGAATGGAAAGAGACCAAAAGAGAAAAAGCACAAGTAGACGAAAAAAGCAAACTAGAATATGACTATGTAATATATGAAAGAAAAAAATAAAAGGGGGAGTTTGTTATGCTATTAATAATAGTAGGAATAATTTTTATAATAGGCGGAGGATATGTATCTATAAGAAGTATATGGGAAAGAAAGGTATGTACAGAAATAATAGAAGCTACAATAGTAGGAATGGAAACAAGAACTACGCACGAAGATGATAGAGATGGCAGAGGATATACTACACAAACAAGAATATACCCAATATATGAATACGAAGTAAATGGAGAAAAATATAAAAAAAGATCTAGCCATGGTGGTATGAGAATGATGTTAGGAGAAAAAATACAAATACACTATAATCCAAATAATCCATCAATATCATATGAACGCACAAATATATCTGGCATAATAGGTGGAATAGTTTTAATACTAGCAGGAATACTTTCAATAAGTGGAGGCATAAGCCAATAATAATATACAATAAATTATAATATCATAATACAACTTCTATATGAATACAATTAAACAAAAGTATTCATATGGGGGTTTTTCTTTATGAGAAATATATCAATAGAAGAACGTGCTAAAAAATTAGCACATTATATAATAGAAACAAAAGATACAGTAAGGGGAGCAGCAAAAAAATTCGGAATTTCTAAGTCTACGGTGCACAAAGATGTGTCAGAAAGACTAATGAAAGTAAATCCAGGGTTAGCAAAAGAAGTTAGAGTTATATTAGACGAAAACAAAGCAGAAAGACATATACGAGGTGGAATGGCAACAAAATTAAAATATAGTCATAAAGAAAAAGCGGGTTAATATTAATTACACAAAAGAATAAACTTGAAAATACTTATAAGTTATGATATTTATAATGTATAAAGAATAAAAAACAGGAGGAAAGCTATGGTAATAACAAAAGAACGAATATTCAAAATATTTATTGATTTAATATTTATAACTATAGGGGCAGGTCTTGCTGCATTTGCGTTAGAAGAATTTTTAGTACCAAATTTGATTTTAGATGGAGGTGTAAATGGTGTATCAATTATTTTAAATAACTTAACAGGGATATCATTAAGTATATTTATTATATGCCTAAACATTCCATTTTTAATACTAGGAATGAAAACAATGGGAAAAGAATTTTTAGTAAAAACAGGTTATGGAATGATAGTATTTTCTATATTATTAGAGGTATTTGCAACAAAAAGAGAAGCAACAGATGATATGTTACTTGCAACAATATATGGAGGAATTATTTTAGGTATAGCGGTCGGAATAGTAATAAAATTTGGAGGTTGCTTAGATGGAACAGAAGTTGCAGCTATTTTAATTAGTAAGAAAACTGACTTTTCTTTAGGACAAGTGGTACTTGCCTTTAATTTTGTAATTTATGCGATAGCAGGTTTACTATTTGGATTAGATAGAGCTTTATATTCATTATTAACATATTTTATATGTTATAAAGTAATAGATATGGTTGTAGATGGAGTTGACCAAACAAAAGAGGTAATAATTATTACAAAACAGGCAAAAGAAATAGCAGAAGAAATATACAAAGTATTGGGAAGAACAGTTACATTTATGGATGGAAAGGGACTAATAAGTGGAGAAACAACTATAATGTATGTTGTATTAAATAGATTTGAAATATCAGACCTAAAAGAAATTATAGACAAACCAGGAATACAAGCATTTGTAACAATATCAGAAGTTTCAGAAATATATGGAAATCATATAAAGAAAAAACCAAAAATTAAAGAAGAGGAAATGTATAGCAACTGACAAGGAGATTATGCTGAAAAGTGAACAATTAGCTTTTCCAGAATTTAAAACTCGTGATGGTGAAAGTGCAAATGATACAAATAAAAGGATGAATGAATTTATGTGTGAGATACTTGAAAAATACAAAGGAAAGAGAATTGCGGTTATAAGTCATGGAGGTTCAATAAAATTTTATTTATTAAGTTATTGTAAAGTAAATGAGAGACTAAATCTTGAATATAAAGAAAAAGAATTATATATAACTTCACCGTGCTTATTAAAAATGGTCTTTAGAAATAATAAATTAGTAAATTTAAAGCAAATAAATTTAACCTAACTTGCTCCATAAATCAATGATTATGGAACAAAACTTTCGACAATTTTACTAATAGAATTTGTAATGGAGGTGATGTAAATGGCAGTAACAGTTAAAGATTTAGAAAGAATTAGACAAGAAGGACTTAAAGCATTAAAAGAAAAATTAGGACTTGTAGGTATGATAAAATTTATACAAATGTATAGTGATGGAGAAGGAAATTATACTGAAGAAAGAAAAGAGAAATTAGCCAATTTAAAAGAAGAAGATTTACAAAAATATTTATTAGATAAATTCACTGAAATAAATTTAAATTTTGCGATATTTGACAAAAATTATCAAATATGCTAAAATAAAAAACATATTTAAGAGTTTACATAGAGCAATATAGCTTGAGCTGTAAAGGGTAGTATAAAATATATAACTGCCTACACTTATAAAGTAAGATATATTAAGTCTTGCAAAGGAGTCTTAAAAGATTTTTTTGCAAGGCTTTT
>CALXAW010000130.1 GCA_944386375.1 uncultured Clostridia bacterium | reverse complement strand
GGCACTACAGCCTCTAAAAGCCTTGCTTTTTTACCATCAAACATTTTATACTCTTTTTTTAAATTAGTAATTTTCAAAACTGTTTTTTCATTTTTTATTTCATTATCACTCAATTTGTACTCATCCTTTCACTATTCCAACCCATTCATACCTCTAACTTCCTGTTGCGGCAGAATTAAATTTTGAGCAGTCAAAAGTTAAATTAAAAGGCAAGGGAGCGTACTTGGTGTACGCTGAGGAATTTCGATGCGAAGTTTAACAACGTCAAAACACAATTATGCCGTAACTACAGCACGTCGGCGAAGTCTTTTTTATTCTTCCTAAAAACATGATTACCCCAAACAAACATAACAATAGTAATAGCCCAAAAAATAAATGTATACATACCATTATTTAAAGTAACAATACTTTCGTCTATAAACACTTCTCTCATACCTGTTACCAAATAAGTAAAAGGTGAGCACATTAGTAAGCTTTGTAAAGTTGGGTGCCCAGACACCATACCTAGGTTCCAAATTATTGGTGTAAACCAGAAGAACAATTGCATTATTATCCCCAATAACTGTGCAAAATCCGGTACTAATGTTGTTAGTGCTGATGTAAACCTTGTAAAAGCTATTATAAACGCATATGCTGCAAATAATATATAAATAAATAATAATACATTTGGAATATATCCATATATTAAACATACTATTATTGATATTGCAAATAAAAATAAAGCTACAAAACTTTGTGCAATAATTGAAATTACTGGTATTATATCCACTGGAAATACCACTTTTTTTACTAAGTAGCTATATGCCCTTATTGAGCCACTTGCATTTAATATACTATCACTTAATGTCATCCACATTGACATTGCTGGTAAAAACCATACTACATATGGGTAATCACCTGAACTTCCTATTTTTAATATATATTGAAATACTATTACATAAGTAAGCATGAAAATAAAAGGTGATAAAAACCCCCATAATGTTCCTAGTCCGGTATTTGCAAATCTATTTTTAAAATCATTTTTTCCTAAGCTGAATGCTAATTTACGATTTTTGATTAGTTCTTTTATGAATTCCATTGTTCCTCCTATCTGGCTGTGGTATAATTACAATTCTACCACAACGATTACTTTATTTACTTATTTAGCTCAAACTCAATTCTTTGGCAATTTTTAGTTTTATAGTTTTTTATTATGCTATTTTATATATTATAAATGACAGTATTGGAAAGTGGAAAATAACTAATTCTTTTATCATTTTTTTTAGTAGATTTTTTCCACCATAAAATTTAAAATAAGCTATAATGTGTATATTTATTATTTTTGTTTTTTTAACTTTTTCTAAATATTGTATTAGTTTTTGTGTAAATTCTTTGCTATCTTCTTTTTCTGCATATTCATTACACATTTGTGCTCCTTTTAAATAGCCTCTATCTATTACCTCTTGTCTATATTTTTTGAATGATTTATAGTTTTTTCCTTGTTCTTCTTTCCATCTGTTTAAATTTTGGTTTAGATTTCTTCCACCAAATACATTATTTGAATGTAGTCTATAATCTAGTAATGGCTCATATATATGGTCTATTCCATTTGCTTCGTTTGCTAAAAATGCTGCAAGCCAATCATGCGCTATTGTACTTTCTTTAAATGGCAACATTTTTTCTTTTATTTCTTTTGTTATTATTTGTGAACATCCTAATCCTACACATCTTGATATTGCAAGTTTATTTTTTCCAATTATTATTGGCATATTCTTGTATTTAAAATAATCATTATGTAGTGTTGCTCCATATTCGTCTATTTGCCTTGCATTTACATATACCATACTTGCATTACTTTCTTTTATTTTTAATAGACTTTTTTCTACTTTGTCTTCATACCATATGTCGTCATGGTCACAAAACATTATATATTCTGCTGTTGAGTGTTTTAATAAAAATTCAAAGTTTTTATTAAATCCTAAATTTTCTTTTTGCTCAAATACTGTTATTCTATTGTCTTTGCTTTTATAGTCTTTTAGTATATTTATAATGTTTTTGTTTGGTGACGCATCATCACTTATGTAGATATGTATGTTTTTATATGTTTGATTTAATATGCTTTCTATTTGCTGTTTTAGGTATTTTTCGTTTGAATTGTATGTTGCAAGTAGGATATCTACTATTTCTTCATTCACAATTATACATTCCCTTCAATTATTACAATTTAATTATTTTGCTATCTTATATACTACTCTACCCAGTATTGGTAAATTTAGCATTACAAATGTTTTTAACCTCATTATTGGGTATTCCATATTGTATAATTCAAAAAATGTTTTATAGTTTTTTATGTTGATATATTTTTTTGTTTTTATATTATTTAAATAGATTACTGCTTTTTGTGATAATTCTACTAGTTTTTTATTTGTAAACATTTCTTTATTTTCTAAATATATTTTAAATTGGTCTATTTTTAAATTTATGTATTTTTCTCTGTATTCGTCAAATTTTTGTATATAGTTTTTCATTCCAAATATTCCTAGTTGATTTTTACCATGTTGCCTGTATTTTATTGTTGGTTCATCTAAAAAGGCTAATTTTCCGTCTTGTGCTATCATAAGCGCCATCCACCAGTCATGTACCATTGGCTCTTTATTTGGTATTGGTATATATTTTTTTATTAGCTCTTTTTTAGATATTATTGTACATCCTGTTACACAGTTTCGTAAAAATACTAGTTTATAGTCATTATATTTGTCTATGTTTTTTTTAAAGCCCATATATCTTACAACAGATGGTGTAATTGTTTTTAGGTTTTCGTCCACTGCTTCTAAGTCTGTAAATACTAAGTCTGCATTTTCTTTTGTTATTTTATCTAATGATTTTTCTACTTTTTGTGGCATCCAAACATCGTCTTGGTCTGCTAGCATAAAGTATTTATTTTCTACTCGTGAAAGTAGATTTTCAAAGTTTTTTATACTTCCTAGATTTTCTTTATTATATTGCACATATATTCTATTATCTTTTTGTTCATATTCTTTTAAAATCTCTATTGTTTTATCTGTAGAACAATCATCATTTATTAATAGTCGTATAT
>CALXAW010000129.1 GCA_944386375.1 uncultured Clostridia bacterium | reverse complement strand
GCCAACCTGTAAGTGAAATTGCTTTATAACCAAGTCTATTCAAAAGTATACTTAATTTTGATATTGTTATTTGTTCTCCTGTACTTAATAATACATCCATTTCTCTATCATTTGGCAAATTAGACAATTCTTTTGCTTCTTTTATAAGATTATCTGTTGTTTTTCCTTGTGCAGAAACAACAACAACAATGTTATTATTTTTATTATATAATTCTATTATTTTTTCTGCTACTAAATTTAATCGTATATTATCAGCAACAGAGCTACCTCCAAATTTTAATACTATAGTGTCCATAAGCGTTACCTTCTTTTTTTTGATACAAGCTATATTTAAATTTAAACATAGCTATTTATATTATATTTATTTTTTGGACCTTATGTGTATATTTATCTTCTATTTTCTTTTATAATTCATCTTTAAATAACTTTGCAAAAAGCCATCAATTTCTCCATCCATAACTGATTGAACATTCCCTACCTCGTAATTTGTTCTATGGTCTTTTACCATAGTATATGGGCAAAAAACATATGAACGAATTTGACTTCCCCATGCTATGTCTTTTTGCTCTCCTTTTAAATTATCTATTGTTTCTTGCTTTTCTTTTTCTTTTAATTCTAATAGTTTTGATTTTAGCATTTTCATAGCATTTTCTTTATTTTGTATTTGAGAACGTTCTGACTGACAACTACATACAATATTTGTTGGAATATGTGTTATTCTAACTGCAGAAGATGTTTTATTTATATGCTGCCCGCCAGCACCAGAGGCTCTATATGTATCTATTCTTAAGTCGTCAGGATTAATATCTATTTCTATATCATCTGTTATTTCTGGTAATACCTCAACAGAAGCAAATGATGTATGCCTTCTGCCTCCACTGTCAAATGGTGATATTCTAACTAATCTATGTACTCCTTTTTCACATTTTAAATAACCATAAGCATTTTCACCAATTACCTCAAATGTTACACTTTTTATGCCTGCTTCTTCTCCTTCTAAATAGTCTAGCTCTTTTATATCATATCTATTCTTATTTGCCCACCTAGTGTACATTCTATATAACATCTCTGCCCAGTCTTGTGATTCAGTACCCCCTGCTCCTGGATGGATTGTAACTATTGCATTGTTTTTATCGTATTTTCCATAAAGCATTGTTTCTAATTCTAATTTTTCTACATCTTTTTCTAATTTTTCTATACTTTTTACTACATCTTTTGCAAGATTTTGGTCATATTCTATAAGCATAAGTTCTATCATATCTTGTAAGTTTATAGCTTCTTCTTTTAGTGTGTTATATGTTGTGCATTTGTTTTTTATGCTTTTTATTTTTGATAAAATGATATTAGATTTTTTTGGGTCATCCCAAAAGTTTGGTTCTGTGGTTTTTATTTCTAATTCTTTTAATTCTTGTTCTAATTTTTTTATATCAAAGTGAATCACCTAAATCTTGCAGTTTTTTTATTATATTTGCTAATATTTTAGAGCTATCTTCTAAATCTTGCATATCTCACCCTCCTACTATATTATCTTAATTAATATATCAAATTTATTTTAAAATGTCAATTAACATAATGTAATGTAAGATTATTGAAATTTTGTTATATCGTCTATTTTGGCTGCAAAATATGGATTTTGTCTATCTTCTTCTATTAGGAAAATAGCAAAAGTATTATCAACTGAAAATTCTCTAGGCTCTACAATAATTGAAGTCTTGTTTGCCATCATTCCAGCTTCGCTTTCTACTCTACCGCCTGTTTTATCTAAGGTAAATTCAATTGTTTGCAATGCTTTTTCTATATAATATTGTTCTCCTGTAGAGAAAGTAAATGGCTTATTTTCAAGCTCCGTAAACTCATGTTTCTCTGCAAGTTTTATATTAGGTATTTTTAATAATTCGCCAGATTGCAAATCATCTTCTCCATGATAATTACGCTCTTGATTTAAAATATTTGTATATATTTCATTAAAAGTATTTCCTTGTGGATTTTTACAAAGAATCACTTCATCATCTTGTCTTGTATCTAATTTTATTGCAAAATCGTCTTTTGAATTATAATACAATACTTCAACTTGGTCTCGTAGCTCTTCATTATTATTATTTGCATTTATACCAAAAAATTTTACATCTTCTGCTTCTGCAAATTTACCGTTTTCTAGTTCTTCAAATTTATGTTCAAATTGGAATTCTTTTTTAAGCATAGCATATAAAAAATAGCTATCATTTTCATTATTATTCCAATCAAAGTCTTCTAAGATATTGCTTGTTTCATTAAATTTATCTTTTATAGCATTTTCTATTTCTTGTTTTAGATTTACTGTTGGTTTACCTAATTTTTTATAATAATATCTTTCTGATAAATCTCTAGTAGAAAATGTTCCTTTATTTAAATTTTCTACCATTTCTATTTGTGGATTAAATAGTATATCTTGTTTGGCTAAATCATTTTTTAAATCATTCCAAATTAACTGGAATGTACCACACCATATTGTATTTTGAGTAACCTCATCTTCTAATGTTGCAATAGTATTAATTCCTTCTGTTTCTTTTATTTGTGTGTCCACACTTGTATTGTTTCCTGTTGTGATATTTTCTGTAGTGTTTTGTTCTGCAGATGGTATTTCTTCTCTTGTACCTCTATTGCTTAAATATAGCAAAGTTCCAATTACAGCAACTACAATAATTATAGTTATTATACCAAATATTTTTCTACCCATATGCTTCAACTCCTTTGTAACGAGTATACTATAAATACTTATAGTATGCAATATTTTTATATAATAAATAGAAAAATAAAAAAATAATATATAATATTTTTTTACAAGATTTCATTTAACTTTCATAATCTGAAAAATTATTACTAATATTTTCTACTTTATAGCTAGAATAATCTGGAACTTGCACATCTTCGTCTGTAACAGTATTAAAACTATAATCATATGTTATAGTAACATCATTTACTTCTTTTGTTATATTTGTGCCTGGAATAAAAGTTTTGCTACCATCTCTATTTATCTCTCTTAATACTAAACCAGTTTCTTTATCCACCCAAATTTCCCATCTTTGAGCTTGTTCTGCTTGGTTTCTAAGCACATAATATTCTCTACCTATATCATATGTGTCTG
>CALXAW010000128.1 GCA_944386375.1 uncultured Clostridia bacterium | reverse complement strand
GGTGCAACAGTATTTACAGTAGAATTTAACGTAAATGAAGAAGTAGAACCAGAAACTAAAATAAATATAAACATTACAGGAATAAATGCAGAATATCAAACAGCTGGAACTACAGCAATACAAGACAAAACAGCAGAACTAACAATTGAAAATAAACCAGTATTAGACGACATAGAAAACACAATACCAGAAGAAGAAACTACAAATACAGTACAAACAGAGCCAACCACTAATAATAATTCAGCACAAACCGAAAAAAAAGATAACACAACAGCAAAAACTGTATTACCAGCAACTGGTATGACAATTGCTATAATTTTTGCAATATTTATAGTGTTAGTAATGCTTGTAGTATCAGGTAAAAAATATATTCAATATTTAAAAGATACAAGAAAGCAATTGAAATAAACTTTGTAACAAAAATGTAATAAAAAAATTGTAAAAAACTATTGTAAAAAAAAAATTACAATGGTATAATCTATATAGTTTTAAATTTAAGGAGGAATAAAACATGAAGAGATTATTTGCAGTTACAATCTTATTTGTTGTGCTAATGACAGTTTTAGCAACATCAGTTAATGCTGTATCAACAAGCGAAATGATTGAAAAACTTTATCAAATGGGTCAACCATATGGAATGACACAAGCAGATAAAGTAAAAATGGAAAGATTTTTTGCAGACAATCCAGTAACAGAAGCACAAGCAGACCAAATCATCGCTAAAGGTGAAGAGGCTGTAGCTCTTATGCAAGCTGCTGGAACAACAAATTATAAAGAATTAACAACAGAACAAAAGAATCAATTAAAATCAATCGCTAATGAAGCAGCAAGCATAGTTGGTGTTTCTCTAGTATTCAAAAAAGGAACAGTAGAAATCTACAAAGATGGTGTTCTTATTGAAACTATAACATCAAATGGTAGTACTACATTAGCTTACACAGGAAATACAACAAATATGATTTTAGTTGTTTCTTCAGTAGCAATTATTGCCCTAGCTGCAACAGCTGTTGCAAGAAGAAGAGCAGTAAATGCTTAATTTAACATTAAAGACAATTAAAGCAACTGTTATATATGTAATAGTTGCTTTAATAATTACTATAGCTATATTAGGTGGAATATATTTACTTTTCGGGCAAGAAGTAAATGAAACTTTTTCTATAGTAAACAAAGTCTCAATAGATTTAGAAAATAAAAAAACAGTTGAACAAACTCAATTAACTGAAAATAATACATTAAAAAATTATCCAGAGTATGGTACACAATATGCAACAATAGAAATACCAAAAATAGATGTTAATTTACCAGTCTATTTTGGAGACACACTAGAAGTATTAAAAAAAGGTGTAGGACATTCAAGTGGAAGTTACTTCCCAGGTGAAGGTGGAAGTATTATTTACATGGGGCATAACTCACAAAACATGTTTAGAAGATTTTCAGAATTACAAGTAGGAAACGAAATAAAAGTAACAACATCTTATGGTGAATATAACTATAAAATATATGATATGCAATTAATAAACGAAAAAGAAGTAGACAAGTTACCAATTCAAAAAGATAAAGAAATATTAATGGTATACACATGTTATCCATTTAATAACATAGGATATGCAACACAAAGATATGTTGTATATGCCGAATTACAATAGCGAAGGGGAAAACAGATGAAAGTTGTATTAAATTTAGTAAAGTTTATATTAACAATTATACTTACATTATTTATAATTGCATTTGTATTTGCTAATATAATATCTTCAACAATTTTAAATAAGCAATTTATATTATCACAGTTAGATAACACAAATTACTATGCAAATACATATACTGCAGTAACAGAAGATTTTAAAAATTACATATATCAATCTGGTTTAGACGAAACCGTATTAAATAATATAGTATCTCAAGAAAAAGTAAGGCAAGACACAATAACCATTATAAATAATATTTATGATGGTACAAATACTGCAATAGACACAACAGAAATTGCCACAAACTTAAACAATAACATAAATGCATCATTGCAAGGAGATATTAATCAAACACAACAAATGGCAATAGACTCATTTGTAGAAAAAATAACAGAACAATATAAAGACACAATGTCACATACAAATTATGAAGATACTATAAATAAGTATTTTTCTAAAATAACATCAGCAGTAGATTTGCTAATGAGAGTAAGTGCAATAGGTATGGGAGCTATGGCAATACTTTTAATAGTAATTTCTTTAAAAGACATATTAAATGGGCTAAGCTTTATAGCAGCAGCAGTTTCTGCAACAGGATTATTTAATATTTTTATAAATGCCATAGTAAATGCAAAAGTAAAAATACAAAATATAACAATATTAAATGATTCTATTTCAATTACATTAAGAGAAATATTAACAAATGTAATGAACACAATAAATAAATATGGAATTATATTGCTAGCAGTAGGTTTAGTAATAATAATTATATGCAGTATTATAAAAGCCAGACAAAAGATAAAAGAGGAACAATAGAAGAGGAGAAAATATGGAAGAGATAGATTTAAAAGAATTATTCGGACTTTTTGTAGAAAAAAAGGCACAAATAGCATTAATCATATTAATTTTTATAATATTAGGATTCATATATTCTTTAGGATTTGTAACACCAATGTATGAGTCATATACAACATTATTACTTGTTAAAGCAGACGGAACAACAACTACGGATCCAACAACAGGACTACCTACAGATTCTATTACAACAACAGACGTAACATTAAACTCAAAATTAGTTGCAACATATAGTAAACTTATAGAAAGTAAAAGTGTATTACGTCAAGTTATTTCAAATTTAGGTATACCAGAATTAACAGAAAATGCTTTAAGAAATAATATTACTGTAAGTGCAGTAGAAGATACAGAAGTAATAGAAATAAGAGTACAAAATGAAAATGCAAGTTATGCAGCAAAAATTGCAAATGAAATAGCAACAGTATTTGCAGCCAAAGTTTCAGAATTTTATAATATAAACAATGTTAATATAGTAGACGAAGCAGAAGTAGCACAAGGACCATGTAATGTAAACCATGCACGTGATATAGCAATTTTTACATTAATAGGAATAGTAGTTGCAGTAGCATATGTTCTTATTGTTAATATGTTAGACACAACAGTAAAAACAACAGAAGATATTGAAAAAAATATTGGATTACCAGTACTTGCTTCTATTCC
>CALXAW010000127.1 GCA_944386375.1 uncultured Clostridia bacterium | reverse complement strand
ATTAGACCCAGTATATGCAAAAAAATTAGGAGTAGATATAGATAACCTAATAGTTTCACAACCAGATACAGGAGAACAAGCATTAGAGATAACAGAAGCATTAGTAAGAAGTGGAGCATTAGATGTAATAGTAGTAGACTCTGTTGCAGCATTAGTACCAAAGGCAGAAATAGATGGAGAAATGGGAGACTCACACATGGGTCTTCAAGCAAGACTTATGTCACAAGCATTAAGAAAGCTTGCAGGAGCAATAAACAAATCAAAAACAGTAATTATATTTATAAATCAATTAAGAGAAAAAATAGGAGTAATGTTTGGAAACCCAGAAACAACAACAGGAGGAAGAGCACTAAAGTTTTATGCTTCAGTTAGATTAGACATAAGAAAAACAGAAAATATAAAACAAGATGGAGAATTTAAAGGAAGTAGAGTAAAAGTAAAAGTAGTAAAAAACAAAGTAGCACCACCATTTAGAGAAGCAGAATTTGACATAGTATATGGAGAAGGTATATCAAAAGAAGGAAATATATTAGATATGGCAGTAAACCTAGACATTATAGAAAAAAGTGGTTCATGGTTTAGTTACAATGGTGACAGAATAGGTCAAGGAAGAGAAAATGTTAAAAAATACTTAAAAGAAAATCCAGAAGTTTTAGAAGATGTAGAAAAAAAGGTAAGAGCAAATTTTGAAAAAGCATTTGAACAAAGTTTAGGAGAAGAAATAGAAGAAGCAGAAGAAAATTAATAAAGTTTAATATTAGAGTGCAAAGGTTTATATATAGGAGAAAAAATGTATACAATAGAAGAATTTGATAAAGAAAAAACACGAGTATTAAAATACATAATGTATAAAAAACGTACAGAACAAGAAATAAAAAATAAATTTTCTAAAACAATACAAGAAAATTTGTTAGAAGACATAATACAATATCTAAAAGAAGCGGAATACATAAATGATAAACAATACATAGAAAAATTTGTAAATGAACTTATAGCACTAAAAAAATTATCAATAAAAGAATTAAAATACAAATTGCTTTCAAAAGGACTAAGCAAAGACCTAATAGAAGATTATATTTGTAACAATAAGGAAAAACTAGAACAATATGAAATACAATCAGCCACAAATTTAGCAATAAAAAGAGAAAATTACATGGAAAAAGAAGAAATAAAGCAATATCTAATAAAAAAAGGATATAAGCCAGAAAATATAGAAATAGCAATAGATTTATAAAATTAAAATTTTATACTTAGTTTACTGAAGGGAATGAGAAATCAATTTGGAAAATATATTAGCTTTAAAAACAAAAAAGTACGAAATAAAAATAGATAACTTCGAAGGCCCATTAGATATTTTATGTCATTTAATAGATAAAAATAAAATGGATATATATGATATAAACATAAATCAAATAACAGATCAATATATAAGCTATTTAAAAGAAATGGAAAAGCTAAACTTAGATATCGCAAGTGAATTTTTAGTAATGGCATCAACATTATTATATTTAAAATCTAAAAAGCTTCTTCCTAAACAAGAAGATGATGAAGAAGAAATGACAGAAGAAGAGCTAATAAGAAGAATAATAGAATATAAAAAATATAAAGAAATATGTAAAAAGCTAAGAGACAATTTTGCTATATATTCAAACAGAGCATATAAATTACCAGAAGAAATAGAACTGCCAAAACAAAAGCTAGAAACAAACTATGAAAAAGAAACAATTCCTAAAATTTATAAAAATATAATTCAAAGAAATGCAGAAAAAGTAAACCACAATGCAAAAAACTTAGAAAAAATAGCAGTAATTGAAACATATACAGTAACAAGTAAAGTAAAAGAAATGTTTAAGGCATTAATAAGAAATAAAAAATTTATATTTAACAAATTATTCTCAATAAACACAAGAAACAAACAAGAAGTAGTAACAGCATTTTCTGGATTACTAGAGCTATCAAGAAGAAGTAAAGTTCAAACAAAACAAGAAGAGCTTTTTGGAGATATTACAGTAGAAAAAAAGGCTAGAGCATAGTAAATTAATATATAAATGTTTAAAAAGAAAAATTTTGGAAAAAATAATACTATAACCTTCGGGGTGGAGGTGATAGTATTGTTTTTTTATTTTATAATAATAATTTTAATAATAATGCTTTTATTAGCATTTGCAAAAATAAAAATCGAAATAGAAAATGTTAATATATCTACAGAAAGAATTTTAAAAAGGCATATAAATAAAAATTACAAGTTAACTATATCTGTGTATATATTAGCTAAAATTCCTATATTAAAAATAAAAATAACAAAAGATAAATTAGAAAACCTAAAAGTAAAAAATAAAATACAGCAATTAGATGTAAAGCTTTTAGAAAATAAAGAACTATTTAATATAGATATTTTAAAAACCATATTAAAAAATCTAAAAATAAAAATTCAATATTTAAATTTAAGATTAGAAATAGGAACAGAAGATGCAGCATTAACCTCATATATAGTAGCTCTAATATCAGCAATAATAGGCATTTTACTAAAAAAACAATTATCAAATCATACCAATAAATTTATTGTAAATCCTGTATATATAAACAAAAATTTACTAAAAATGGAACTAAACTGTATATTTATGCTAAATATGATACATATTATTTATATAATATATATCTTAAAAAAGAAAAGGAGAGATGATAAAAATGGCAGAACATCCAGAACATCCGATAGAAGGGCTTATGGTTACAGCTATGAATAGTATACAAGATATGGTAGATGTAAATACAATAATAGGAGATCCAATAGAAACTTCTAACAATATAGTAATAATACCAATATCAAAAGTATCATTTGGCTTTGCAGCAGGAGGAAGTGAATTTAAAGGAGAAACAATAGACGAATATACCAAAAAAGATAAAGAAGAAGCCATACAGTATAGGCTACCATTTGGAGGCGGCTCAGGAGCAGGTGTTTCAATAAACCCAATAGCGTTTTTAGTAGTACAATCAAATAGTGTTAAACTATTACCAGTAAATCATTCATCATGTATAGACAAGTTATTAGATTATGTACCAGAGTTAATTGATAAAGCAAATAATACAATAAATAAATGTGTACAAAACAAAAAAGAGGAAACACAAAAAATTGTTAAGGAAATGCAAAAAGCAAATAAAAAGGGTGAAAAAACAGAAAAGCTCGAAAAAGTAGAAAGAATAGAAAAAAAGAAAGAACAACCTAAAAAAACAAAACCAACCAGACCAGTAAAAGA
>CALXAW010000126.1 GCA_944386375.1 uncultured Clostridia bacterium | reverse complement strand
TGGCTCTTTAATATTTGTTTTAAAATATTTAGGTATATATAATTTTTCTCCAGGATAAATTGCATCCGGATTTTCTATTGCATTTGTTTTTACTATGTCTTCTACTGTACTTTTAAATTTTTTAGCTATTTTCCATAATGTATCTCCTGGTTTTACTATATATATTATTATACTATAATCTTCTAAATCTCTATTTTCTTCTACTTCTACCTTATCTATTATGTCTAAATTCATATTTTGTGATATTGCAATATCAAATATAATATCTACTTCACAGTTTATATTTCCAGCATTTTGTATTATAAAGTCTTGTTTACCTACTTCTAACTGTGTTTCTAAGTTTAAGTTTTCACCATTTTCTATATTTTCTACTACATATTCAAATGGTGTTGTAATTGTTTTTGTATTTATATTTTTCGAAGTTGCTGTAGTAAATACAAAATTTATATTTAACTCCCCTTCATACATTATTCTAGAATTTAATTTATTTTCTTTTACTATTATTGCTTGTATATCTGCATCTATTAAATTACCATTTTCTATTTCTGGTATATTTACATTGTTTTTTACATAGCATGTTTCTCTTCTTCGCTCTTTGTTACACATTATTGTTACTTGCTTTTGACCACATATAACATTTTCTATTGGACTATATAAATCCTGTATTATATTTATTTCTTTTTCTTCATACACTATACAAGACACTTCTACTTCTAGTTCTACATATATAGAGTGTTCTTCTACATTGTTTGGCTTTATTATCATATTTCTTGTTTCAAAATTTATATCACATATATTTTCTTCTAATACATTTTGTATATCTATAAAACCTACTATTGGAATTTTGTTTGTTACTGTAGCTATTTTATTTTCTTCTGTTAAATACATTATTTTTACTTCTGCTTCTGACTTTGCTAAAACTTTATTATAACTTGTTTTTATATCTTTATCTACCATATTTATATTTACTTTTAAAATTTCTGCTAAATTGTCTGTGTTGTCTATCATTATGGTATCTTTTACATATACTTTTGTATTTCCGCTTCCTACTAATGAATTTAACTTTATTTTATTTTCTAATGTTTGTATATCACCATTATTAGATATTCCATTTATTAGCCCTATACTTTCATTTGAATATACCTTTATTTTTGTTTCTATTCCCACTTTTACATTTATTTTTCTTCCATTTATTACATTACATTCTATATTTTTTATAGTTAAATTTGTTTCTAATAACATATCTTCTTTACAATTAGGTGCAACTATTGTTTCTGAAAAATCTAGGCTTGTATGTATTCCTCTTGCACTATCTTCCGCATTTTCTGAAAGATACATTATATATGCAGCTACATTTCCTTCTATTTTTATTTTTCCATCCATTATTTCTTTTTTATATATACATAGATTACCACTTGTATCTATTGTACTTAATATATCTGGCTTCGAATCTGGAACTATCATATCCCCTTGTACAAATATCATTTCTTTTTTTTCAAATACTATTTTATTTATATTTATGCTTTCTTTGTTTGTGTCCACCACCATTTTTATACCTCCTTAAATATTCTTTATTCATATATATTTAAGAAAGTTTTGTTTTAGAACTATATGTCACTTTTAAACAGGTATTTTACCACCAAAAAGCCATATAAGCTATTTTAACTTATATGGCTTTTTGATTATAATGCTGCCTTTTTTGTTTTAGTATCCACCGCAGGTGGTATTAATGGGCTATATGAACTTCCATCAAATACATCTACTTCTACAGTTCTTGTTAAAACATCTGTGTAACTATATGTAACATTTCTGGCATTTTCATCATATTTTACTACAAAAATATTAGGATATGCTTTTTCTATTGTACCCTCTTTTTCAAAAGCTTTGCTTCTTCCAAGCGAACCTTTTACTATTATCTTTTGACCCACTTTTTCTATGATGTCTGTTTTTAGATTTGCTATATCTTCTTTACAAATCATAAAATCACCTCACTTAAGATGATTGTATTTTATCACTTCATACAAAAAATGTCAAAAGGATTACTTTTTTGTCAAACCTCTGTAATTAGCTGTTTGTAAGGGTTGTAGCTATTTAAGGCTGTTTTGTTACAATTATATTACATTTGTGTTACACTTTTGTTACACTGTTTTAAATTTTAGTCTATTGTAGAGTTTTATTGTTCCTCAATTCTTTTTTTACCATTTGCTCCTACTCCACCAACTCCTTTTTTACCATCTCTAAGTTCATTTGAAATATCATCTATTGTAATATATTTATAATTATCTGCAATAGCAATATTTTCTGCAACTATTAATGGATCTAAAAAGTCTATTAAAATTCTAGCTGGTGATGAGGCAAAATTTGCTCCTGCCATTATTAATGCTTCATAATAACTTTGGCAGGCTCCTGCAAATATAACTAGATTTTTTTTATTTTCTTCGTCATATCTTCTTGCTTCTTTAACTGTATTAACAAAATGTTTTGAGTTTCTATAATTATATATATCGTTATATCCACTTTCTTTTTTTATCATACCATCATGTCCTGTTATTACTAAAATATCTGGTTTGTAATATTCTAGTAGATTATAAACATATTTGGGTTGTTTATATTCTGGTATATTTTTTACAATTGCATTTAGTCCTAATTTGTTATAATATCTTAATGACTTTTCACTATACTTTTTATCCCCATCTAAATGCAATATTTTACCTGTTATATTTTTTCTTTTGGTTCGTTTATTATATTCTATTGTATTTTTATATTTTGGATTATTCTTCTTTTTGGCTTCTATTCTTGTTTCTAACTTAAATTCTAAACTTCGTATATTGTTTTCTATTATTTCTTTATTTATTAAACATAAATCTTCAATATAACTTGTTGCCTCTATTCTTTCTGTTACTCCTTTTAATAATGCCATTTTTCTGCCATTTTTTAGGTGTATTATTTTTTTTACAACAAATATTATGTCTTTTCCATAAGAAATTCTTCCTACTATGTCTCCTTTTTTTATTTTATTCATTATATCACCCCAAAATGATAGGATAATATATAATATGTCGATTTTTGGGGTATTGTGATTGTGGGTTATTGGTTTTTATTTTTTATATAGCTTTCTTTAAATTCTTCTGCTAATATGTCCATTTCAATAGTATCATAATATTTTCCATTAATAAATTTACATTTTCTTCGTCTTCCATATTCTTTAAATCCACACTTTTGATAGCATTTTAAAGCTCTCTCATTAAAACTCATTAA
>CALXAW010000125.1 GCA_944386375.1 uncultured Clostridia bacterium | reverse complement strand
TAGAAGATAAATGTAATTACATTGTAACTGGTATAGAAGAATTAAAAAAGATAGAAGAAAATAAAAGAAAAGAAGTTTTAAGTAAAAACCCATTATTAGTATATTCTATATTTATTGATGATGAAACTTTTAGAAAAATAAAAAATAAAGGTTTAGACATAGAATTAGAAAATTTGGTACCAATTATAAGTATAGAAGCACTAAGAAAAGAAACAACATATGAAGAAAAAGATATAATTTTTCCAATACAAAAAAACATTTATCAAAATATGGAACAAGAAAAGCTAGAACAATATAAAGAAACTTTAAGCAAAGACATATCTTTATTAGAAGAAAAAATAAAAAAGCACAATGAAAGAGAAGAAAATTTAAGAAAATATTTAGATGAAATAAAAAAATTTAATCAAATATATATTGAAGAATTTGTAACATCTATATATAAAAATAAAACTGACATTGAAAAACATATAAAAGAAAACGAAAATAGAATAAAAGAAATTAATAATTTAATCCAAGATGGAAAAGAAAAACTAGAAAAACTAAAAAAATTAGTAAAAGAGCAAAACAATAAATATGAATCGCTACTACAAAAAGTAAAAAAATTAGAAGAATTAGAAGAACTACAAGACAAAATAAAAGAAATAAAATCTAAACAAGAACTTGCACAAAAAGATTATGAAGCACAAAAAGAGATTTTACAAGAAAAAGAAGAAACTGTAACAATAATAGAAAATACTTTAGAAGAAATAAAAAATAAAACAATAGAACTTGGCATATTAAAAGAAAACATAGAGAAAATCTATAATAATCTACCAGAATTTAAACAAACTAATATAAGTAAAGAAGACTTTGAAACATTAAAAAAACATTTTGAAGCATATGATAGTCAAATGAAGAACTCAAATCAAAAATTAAATGAACTTCAAGAAATGGCTAAAGTAAAAAAAGAAATAATGGAAAAGTGCGAAAAAGCCATAAGAGAAAACCATTGCACAATAGAATATTTTGAGGCTAAAAGCGAAAGTTTTTCTAAAGTACCAGACACCATTTTAGAAGAACTAAACAACAAAATAGATGCTATAGAAAAAGAACTTAATAAAATAGATGAAGCTTTTATTGACAAAGAAAGAGAAAAACAACAATTAGTAGGTCAAATTAAAATTTTAGTAGAAAAACTGCAAACAGAAAAAAGCGAGACATATTTAAAAGAAACAAGAATTACAGACCATAACACTATAGAAAAAAAGACAGAAGAAAATAATATAAAATTAAAATTAAATAAAAAGCAAATAAAAGAGCTAAGCTCAAAAATTGAAAATGTAGAAAAAGAAGCCAATAGACTAGATAAAGAATTTACAATGTTAGATAATTTTGTTAAAGAAAATGAAATAGAAGAATTTAATGTAAACACAGAAACCCTGCTAGAAAATGAAGTATTTACATATAAAAGAATCTTAGAGGAAAGAAAAAGGATTAATAAAGTTGTAAATAAACTAACTACAGACTTTTCAGAATATATAAATTACATTAAAGAACAAGTAGCAGAATTTTATATAAAGCAAGATGTATTAGACAAAATAGAAAACCTAAAAATTCCAACTAAACTATCAGAAACACAAATTATCGGAAATGGTATAACTACAATTATTGAAACATTAGAAGAAAAAATTAGACATATAGAAGAAGCATTAAAACTTTTAGAAAGTTACCAAGAAAACTTTATTACAAAATGTTTTGAAAAAGCAGAAACCATAGTAAGAGATTTAGAAAAATTGCCAGGTTTATCAAGAATAAAAATAAATGGAAAAGATACAAATATTATAAAATTAGATTTATTTGAATACGAAAAAGAAGAAAAACTAAACAAAATGAAAGAATATATCTATAGCCTAGTAAAAGAAATGGAAGAAAATCCAGAAAAAATGAATAAAGAGCAATTAAATATAAGTTTATCTTCAAAAGCACTAGTAGCACAAATTGTAAATATGGATAAAGCAAGTGTAAAACTATATAAAATAGAAGATATATCAGAAAATTCAACATATAAAAAATGGGAAGATGACCTAGGCTCAGACGGACAAGTTAATGCTATTTATTTTATGTTTGCTGTATGTATAATTTCATATATTAGCATGCTAACAAGAAAAGAAAATTCAAACAAATCTAAAAAAGTAATTATTGCAGATAACCCATTTGGAGCAACAAGTGCAGTATTTTTATGGAATGTAATGTTTTCGATTTTAAAAGAAAACAATGTTCAACTAATAGCACCTGGACATAACATCAATAAAGAAATAATATCAAAATTTGAAGTTAATTATGTATTAAAACATAAATATTATAATGGAAACAAAAAATCAGTAGTTGTAGACAAAGAACTTAGAACAGAAGATGACATTAACAATATGAACTTCGAAATATTACAAGGAGACCAACAGAGCATGTTTTAGCAAAACATAATACGAGTTAGGACATAGTAGTAACCAAATTACAAGTTATAGATTAGTTTGAGATATAATATTATAGAAGTTCTATTTCCCAAAAACACAAAAAACTTGATTTTGGGAAATAGAACTGTTATAATATTCGTGAGGTGATGTACTATATGAAGATAATAGAAAGAGATTATTTGAAAGACTTAATAAGCATAATTGGAACTCCAGATATAAAAGTTATTACAGGAGTAAGACGTAGTGGAAAATCAAAACTTTTGGAACAATTTAAAGAGTATATTGAAAAAAATATTGAAAATTATAATGTAATATATATAAATTTTAGTTTACTAGAATTTGAAAAATTAAATGAATATCACAAATTAAATGATTATATTGAATCAAAATATATACGAAATAAAAATAATTTTGTTTTAATAGATGAAGTTCAAATGTGTAATGGCTTTGAAAAAACAATAAATAGTTTACATGCATCAGAAAAATATGATATCTATGTTACAGGTTCAAATGCTTTCTTGTTAAGTAGTGATTTAGCAACTTTATTTACAGGAAGAACTTTTGAAATTGAAATTTTCCCGTTCTCATTTGAAGAATATTTAAAATATTACCAATATAAAGATATAGATTTAGCTTTTGATAAATTCATATTAGATGGTGGTATGGCTGGATCATATTTATACGAAGATGAAGAAAAAAGATATAATTATATTTTGGACGTTTATAAAACTCTAATAGTAAGAGATATAAATGAAAAATATAATATAAAAAATAATGAATTATTAGATAATTTAACTAATTTTATGATGGATAA
>CALXAW010000124.1 GCA_944386375.1 uncultured Clostridia bacterium | reverse complement strand
CCAAAATATGATAAAGCAGGAAATGAAATAGCCTATACAATAACAGAAGACGAGGTAAAAGGCTATGAAACAGAAGTGGTAGGAACGAATATAACAAATACATTAATAACAACAGAAGTAGAAGGCGAAAAAATTTGGGAAGATTTTGCAGATAAATGGAATTTAAGACCAGATACTATAACAATAAACTTGTTAGTAAACGGAGAAGAAGTAGAAGATATTGTAATCTCAGAAGAAGATAATTGGGAATATAAATTTGCAAACTTACCTAAGTATGACAAAAATGGAAACGAAATAAAATACACAGTAAGTGAAGACAAAGTAAAAGGTTATATAACAATAATAGATGGTAATATAATAACAAACAAAGTTATAGAGCCAGAAAAAGTATTGGGAGTAACAAAAACAAGAAGCATGCCAGAGCCTGTTCAAGAAGTAGTATTTGTAAATGAATTAGACAATACACCAAAAACAGGAACAAACAACAAAACAGCAGACTTTATTAAAATAGCCATATTATCTGCAGGAGGAATATTGGCAATAAGAAGAATACGAAAACAAAGTAAATAAGAAAAACGGTGGGCATTGTAATAAATAGCAACATTTATTACAATGCCTGTTTTTAGTAAAAGGAGATACATTCTTAAAATGAAAAAAATTTTTATAAACATAATATATGTTGCATTAATAATTATTTTTGTAATATCAATATTTTTTATAATAAAAGACTATTATTTTAATAATAACACACAAACAAAAATAGAAGAACTACAAAAAATAATGAAAAATGAAAGTGACACAAATATAGCTAAAACCGAAGTATCACCACAAATAGAAAACTTTAGAAAAATAAACGAAAAAAATAGCAATATTGTGGCATGGCTAGAAATAGAAGAAACAGAAATAAATTTTCCAGTATTACAAGCAACAAATAATAACTATTATTTAACAAAAGATTATAATAATAAATACAATCCAAATGGTTCAATATTTTTAGACAGTAATTGTAACATACAAGACCAAAGCCAAAACCTTATAATATATGGACATAACAATAATAATGGATTAATGTTTAACAATCTACTAAAATATGAAGATAAACAATATTATGAGCAACATCCAAAAATAAAAATAACAACAAATACAGAAATAGCAACATATACAATAATTGCTGTATTTGAATCACAAGTGTATAACCAAAACCAACAAGACATATTTAAATACTATAATTATACGAATTTTAAAGATGACAGCGAATATTATAATTACATAAACAATTGTAAAAAACTATCAATATATGAAATAGAAAGTAATATAAATTATAGAGAACAATTAATCACATTATCAACATGTGAATATTCAAAAGAAAATGGTAGATTTGTAGTATTAGGAATAAAAGAAAAATAAGAATAGTTATATTTTTGAATTAAAAGCATAAAATATATTGGCAAATGTGAAAATTTTGTGAATAATATTGACAATTTAAAAAGATGGGTATATATTATTAGCAGTCACATATAAAGAGTGCTAAAAAATAAGGAGGTAATGTAAAATGATAAAACCATTAGCAGACAGAGTACTAATAAAAATGAAAGAAGGAGAAGAAACAACAAAAAGTGGAATTATTTTAGCAAGTGGAGCAAAAGAAAAACCACAAATAGCAGAAGTTATAGAAGTAGGACCTGGAGCAAAAAAAGATGGTAAAATAGAAGAAATGCAAGTAAAAAAAGGAGACAATGTAATAGTAAGCAAATACTCTGGAACAGAAGTTAAATATGAAGGAACAGAATACATAATAGTAAGGCAAGACGATATTTTAGCAGTTGTAGACTAATAAAAATGTAAAAAATAATTTAAGGAGGAATTAAAAATGGCAAAAGTCATTAAATTTGGAGAAGATGCAAGAAAATCTTTATTAGAAGGAGTTAATAAATTAGCTGACACAGTAAAAGTAACATTAGGGCCAAAAGGTAGAAATGTAGTGTTAGACAAAAGTTTTGGAGCACCACTTATAACAAACGATGGTGTTACAATAGCAAAAGAAATAGAACTAGACGACAAATTTGAAAATATGGGAGCAAGATTAGTAAAAGAAGTATCTACAAAAACAAATGACATAGCAGGAGATGGAACAACAACAGCTACAGTTTTAGCACAAGCAATGATAAAAGAAGGCGTAAAAAATGTGGCAGCAGGAGCAGACCCTATGGCAGTAAAAAGAGGAATAGACAAAGCAGTAGAAGAAGCAGTAAAAGGGCTAAAAAATATTAGTTCTGCTGTAAATGGAAAAGAAGATATAGCAAGAGTTGCAAGCATATCTGCAAACAATGAAGAAATAGGAAATTTAATTGCAGATGCTATGGAAAAAGTATCAAAAGATGGAGTAATAACAATAGAAGAATCTAAAACATCTAACACAGAACTAAATGTAGTAGAAGGTATGCAATTTGACAAAGGATATGTATCACCATATATGGTAACAGACACAGACAAAATGGAAGCAATATTAGACAATCCATATATATTAATTACAGACAAAAAAATAAGTAATATCCAAGAAATTTTACCATTACTAGAAAACCTAATGCAACAATCTGGAAAACTAGTAATCATATGTGATGACATAGAAAGTGAAGCATTATCTACATTAATATTAAATAAATTAAGAGGAGTATTAAATGTAGTTGCAGTTAAAGCACCAGGATTTGGAGATAAAAGAAAAGCAATGTTAGAAGATATTGCAATTCTAACAGGTGGAGAAGTTATAACATCAGATTTAGGATTAGAAATAAAAGATACAACAATAGAACAACTAGGTAGAGCAAAACAAATTAAAGTACAAAAAGAAAACACAATAATTGTTGATGGATCTGGTGATAAAGCACAAATAGAAGCAAGAGTTAAACAAATAAGAGCACAAATAGAAGAAACACAAAGTGAATATGACAAAGAACAATTACAAGAACGTTTAGCTAAAATTGCAGGAGGAGTTGCAGTAATAGGAGTAGGAGCAGCTACAGAAGTAGAAATGAAAGAAAAGAAACTAAGAATAGAAGATGCATTATCTGCAACAAAAGCAGCAGTAGAAGAAGGAATTGTATCAGGTGGTGGAACAGCATTAGTAAATATAATTCCAAATATAGAAAAATTAACAGATAAATTACCAAAAGAAGAAAAACTTGGAGCAGAAATTGTATTAAAAGCATTAGAAGAACCAGTAAAACAAATAGCTAGAAACGCAGGTTTAGAACCAGCAGTAATATTAAACAATGTTAAAAAAGCAGAACTAGGAGTAGGTTT
>CALXAW010000123.1 GCA_944386375.1 uncultured Clostridia bacterium | reverse complement strand
CTCCTTCTGTCCATGTTTTTTAAGTCTTTTACTTGCATCTCTATGTCACATATTATGTTTTCATTTATTTGTACTTTTATGTCTAATACTCCTGCTTTACTATCATATAAATCTCTTGGTAGTTCTGGATTTTTTACTTGCACATTATTTATTGGTACTTCTAATATTGCCTCCAATAGTGCTTTTAAAATATCTTCATTACCCTCTCTTGCAAATACTCTTTTAAACACTATATCTGATGTTAGTGGTAATGTCTTTTTTGGTTTGTTTTTTTCCAAATATTTTCCTCCTTTATTTTATTTTATTTTTTCTTTTTTTGCAATGCTTTTTCTTTAGTTTATTTTATATTTTTTTCTTTTGTATTTTGATGTTTTTAGACATCACCTCCATTTTCGTAAAATTACTTTTAGATAGATTGTTTAAAAGAATCTAAATAAAGTGAAACAATATTTTTTGCCTTGCCTAGGTTGTATTTGATAGTACTGAAATTGTACTGTTAATTAATATATCATAATTGTTATGTAAATGTCAATAGCTAGCTTTACATTTTTTAACAAAATTTTCTAGCAGGTGGTTATTTTATTATTTCTATATTATGGTATCGAAGTAAATTGTCTGGCATACTTGCTGTAAATGTTAATATTTTTTGTAGGAAAACCGACATTTTTCTTTGCCAATTTCCTACATATTTTTATTTTTTTACCGTTTACAATTTAAATTTTAAAGAAGTGCCATTTCTGACACTCCTTTTTTGTTCAAGAAAGTTTAGGTAGGGTGACCTTCCTACATCTCCTAACCATCCTTGATTTGGTTTTTTAGCAACACATGTTCAAACCACACTAAATTCGTATACGCTCACCTGCAAAAATCAAATTAGGATTTTGTATATTATTTAATCTAACAATTTGACTTACAGTTGTATCATACTCTCTTGCTATTTGAGACAAAGTATCACCCGGTTTTATAGTATAAATAGTATGATTTGTATCAAAAACATCCTCTTGTTTTTGAGTCTCGGTAACAATCTCTAACCTCTCACCTGGGAAAATAAGATTAGGATTTTGTATATTATTTACACTTACCAATTCACTTACTGTTGTATTATATCTTTGTGCTATGCTAGATAAAGTATCTCCCTTTTGTACTGTATACATTATCCTATCTGATGCATTTATACCAGATGTTCTTCTAATTACAAGCCTTTCACCTGCAAAAATAAGATTAGGATTTTGTATATTATTTAAGCTTACTAATTCACTTACTGTTGTATTATATCTTTGTGCTATGCTAGATAAAGTATCTCCTCTTTGTACTACATAAGTTACTTCATTTACTGTATTGTTACTCTCTTCTGGTATTGGTGTTTGTGGAATACTTGACGAATCTGATAATAAAATTTCACTTGTAAATTTATCCCTATCCACATAGCCATTTATGCCTGCTACTCTACCAGTATCCGAATACTGTAAACCTATCCACTCAGACCAACTTGTATTAAAACGCGCAAGTTCTGTGTAATTTCCGTAATATGCTAGCCATAGTGGGTATCTACTTGCTAATTCTCTGCTAAATACACTCTCTGCATTTGATAAATCACTGTAAATTACAGACTCTTTTCCTGTTAAACTAGTTAATGTAGATAAAAACACCTCTGATATTTCATTTACCTGTGATGCAGAAAGACCTTCTAATTGCTCAAAATCCATTGCTAACCTACAATCTACCTCTTTGCCAGATATTACGGATGCAAAAAAACGTGCTTGTAATTCTGCTTGCTGTGTGTTTTGAGCTGTTACAAAATGATAAAAACCAATTTGCAAGCCATTTGCTTTTGCATTTTCGTAATTTCGCTCAAAATATGGGTCTACAAAATTTGTACCTTCACTTGCTTTTATATATACTATGTCTATTCCTGCATTTTTTACTTGCTCAAAATTGATGCCACCTTGCCATTGACTTACATCTATTCCTTCGTATATATTCCCTGGAGCTTGACTAACAGCTTGTGATATAGGCACACTAAATGCAAATGTTGCAATTATAAATGTAGTGCATATTGCTAATAATTTTGAAAATTTGCTCATAAAATAAAAAACCTCCAAACATATAATTTATATATTATTATATGTTTGGAAGTTTATATTTGTTATTGTCTTATTGTTTCTGCTGTTTTTATTCTACGTGCAGAACGTTCTATAGAAGCTCGTAACTCTGCCTTCATTTGTAAGTCTTGTTTTTCGTTGTATAGCTTCTCTTCTGCTAGCTTTTTGTCTTTTATTGCTTGTTCCAAGTCAATTTCGTCAGCCCATTCTGCTACATCTACTATTGCAGTAACTTTGCTTGGGCTAATTTCTATAAAACCTTCACTGATATATGCATATCTTTTTTCTTTTCCATTTTGTATTTTTAATACACATGGAATATTTGCAATTAACATTGGAACATGGTCTGCTAGTACTCCCATCTCTCCTTGTATTGTATCAAATACAATCATTTCTACATCATCTGAGTGAAATACACGATGTGGAGTAACAACCTCAAATTTAAATAACTTTGCCATCATATCACCTACTTTTAAATAAGATTAGCCCATCATTTCTTTAGCTTTTTTCTTGGCATCTTCGATAGTTCCAACCATATAGAAAGCATCTTCTGGAAGGTCATCTAAGTTACCTGATATAATTTCTTGGAATCCTTTTATTGTTTCTTTAACAGGTACATATTTTCCTTGTAATCCTGTAAATTGCTCTGCAACGAACATTGGTTGTGATAAGAATTTTTGGATTTTTCTTGCTCTATATACTATTTGTCTATCTTCATCTGATAATTCGTCCATACCAAGTATTGCTATAATATCTTGAAGTTCTTTGTATTTTTGTAATATTTCTTGTACTTTTCTTGCTGTTTCGTAATGTTCTTTTCCTACTATTCCTGGTTCAAGTATTCTTGAAGAAGATTCTAGTGGGTCAACAGCAGGATAAATACCTTGCTCTGATATAGCTCTTGATAATGCTATAATTGTGTCTAAGTGAGCAAATGTTGTAGCAGGTGCTGGGTCTGTGTAGTCGTCAGCTGGAACATATACAGCTTGAACTGATGTTATTGATCCATTTTTTGTTGACGAAATTCTTTCTTGTAGTGCACCTACGTCTGTTGCTAGTGTTGGTTGGTAACCAACGGCTGATGGTATTCTTCCAAGTAGTGCAGAAACTTCTGAACCTGCTTGTATAAATCTGAATATATTATCTATAAATAGTAATACGTCTTGATTTTGTACATCTCTAAAGTATTCTGCCATTGTTAATCCT
>CALXAW010000122.1 GCA_944386375.1 uncultured Clostridia bacterium | reverse complement strand
AAACCAAGTTTTGTTTTTTGTCTGATTTTTTTACAGCAATAAATGCTATAATAAGTATTGCAGATATTATTAAATATGCAATTCCCATTTAGATTTTCTCCTTTAAAATTTAATATCTATTTTTAGCTGGTCTACTACAAATCTATAAACTCTTATAAATACCATTTGTAGTCCTAATTTATAAAATGTTGCAATTCCCCAAAGACCTATATGTTTTATTCCTTTTTTTAGTGAATATTTTAATGTTAAGAAAGGATTTTTTCTCCATGTGCCAAAATTTTTATCTAAGTATTTTTTTGTTTCTTTTATCATTTTAGATATATTTATATTTTTATCATATGATGCTCTATACATTACAGAAATTCCAAGGTGTATAAATGCCATTAGGTCTAGTATATATCTCATTTCTTCATATTTACCAGCATCTTTATAAAATTGTTTTACTTCTAATAAGTATTTTTTTAGATTGTTTACATCTTGCTCATTTACTGAGTGTATTTGTGAGTCATATCTTAAATAATAATGGTATAACACTTCTGGTACAAATGCTACTTTGTCTATTCTTGTAAAAGCTTCTGTTAAAAACATTGTGTCATTAAAACCTCTAAAAGGTAAAAAACGTAAATCTTTTATTTTTTCTCTTTTATATATTTTGTTCCAAGGTGCTGGGTTAATAAACACCATAAAGTCGTCATCTGGTGTTATTTTTTTGCATACATTTCCAAAGCCCACCATATCTCTTGCAACTACTTGGTCTGTTTCTAGGTCTATTCTTTCAAATCCGCATACAGCCATATCTGCATCATATTCTTTTGCGGCATTATATAATTTTTCTGCCCAGTCATGTTCTACATAGTCATCTGTGTCTACAAATGTTACATATTCACCTGTTGCTCTGTCTAGCCCATAGTTTCTTGTTGTAAATTCTCCACCATTTTCTTTATGAAATACTTTTACTTTATTTGGATATTTTCTAGCATATTCTTCTATTATTTGAGGTGCTGAGTCTGTTGAGCCATCATTTACACATAGTATTTCTATGTCTTCTAAGGTTTGATTTACTAGTGCATCTAAACATCTTGGCAAATATTTTTCTAGGTTATATACTAATGCTACAATAGACAATTTATATTGCTTATTTTCCATCTACTTTTTCCTCCAACTCATTTACTCTTTTTTTAAGTAAAGAAATTTCTTGTACTAATGCAATAGTTTTTCTGTACTCTTTTGATACTATTTGCATTAAATAAAATATTAAATAAAATGCTATAAAAATGGTTACACAAAATAACATATTAGATGGTGTTTCAAAACCTAATGACTTTGAAATTGTTTCTATAAAATTTGGTACTATTACTGCAACTATTAATGCTCCTCCTAGTACTAACCATAAAAGTGAAAATGTTATATTCATTTTTTTTCTTTTTATTGATTTTAATATTAAAAAAATAAATATTAATACAACTATTATTAATGCAATTCTAAGTGTTATAGACATTTTTTACTTCCTCCCAACTTTATGAACTGTTATACTATCTATTATTATAGCTAAAGATACTTTAAGCATATATATAATGCTTGTCCATGGATTCGCAAATGATTTTCCGCTTTCTCTTTCTTTCATATTTACTGGTTTTTCTACCACTTTGTATCCTCTTTTTAATATTGTAGCCACACTTTCTGGTTCTGGATAATCTGATGGATAATCTTCTGCAAACATTTTTATAATTTTTTTATTTGCTGCTCTAAATCCTGATGTCGGATCTGTTATTTTTTGTTTTAAAAATAGTTTTATTATACAAGATATTATGTTTTTTCCGTAAACGTCTCATAAATGTTGATTTAAAACTACTTGTAGTATCATCTAAATATCTTGATCCAATACACATATCTGCTTGGTTTTGTATTATAGTCTCACAAATTGTAGAAACATATGTTACATCATGCTGTCCGTCTCCGTCAAATTGTATTGCTATGTCGTAATTATTTTGATAAGCATATTTATAGCCTGTTTGCACTGCTCCTCCAATGCCTAAATTATGTATTAAATTTACATGATTTATATTATTTTCTTGTAGTATTTTTAGTGTATTATCTGTTGAACCGTCATTTATTACTACATAATCTAACTCATTACTAAATTCTCTTATACTATTTACTGTGTTTAGTATATTTCCTTCTTCATTATATGCTGGTATTATTAATAATACTTTCATCTTCTTCTCCTTTTCTGGTTGTCGAATAATTGCGTTTTGGCGTTGTTAAACTTCACTGCGAAAGTCCTCGACGTACAAAAAGTACGCCTGCGGCTTTCTTGCTCGTTTGCCTAGCCAAAACATCAATTCTTCGACAACAATTAGTTTGTGCTGTGATTAATTTATCAAGTATATATATTGATTAACATCTTCTCTTGCAAAAACTTCTTCTAAATTAAAGTCTTTTATTATTTGGTCATCTAGTTTTATGTGCACATAACAATATTTTACTTCTAATTTTTTCAAATCTTCATATGTTAAGGTTACATCATAAACATCTTTTGCATCTAAATTAAACTTTGTTTCATATCCTAGATTAATTATTATGTGTGCATATCTATTCCATACTTCTTCATATTCTTTGTTTGGGTCTAAAATATCTATCATTTTATGGTTTGGATATCTATTTACCCCATTTAGTGTTTTTGCTCCATTTGCAATTAAGTATTGTGCATATACATTGTTTAAAGCTATCCATTTTGCTTCTTTGTCTTGTTCTACTACTTTTTGTATCTCTGTTGCAAGTTCTGTTTTATGTAACACATCTATTCCTTGCACTATTGGGTTTACAGTTGCTCCTGCCATAATTGAAACTGTAATTATTATAACACAAAATGTTTTTTTGTGAAACCTTATAAAAGAATATGTCATAAAAAATGCTATTGCAAATATTATTAAATATCGTGCATATGTTAGTGTTTGTGTATGATAATATTCTGAAGCTCTTAGTATTAAATATATTATTGCAACTACTATTGCTGAAATTATTCCTGCTTGCCACCACTTAAATATTTGTGCCTTTTTGTCTGACATCTTTTTTAAAAATATAATACATAATATTATTCCTAGTATTCCTAAAACTACCTTTGTTCTTTTTGCTGGTGATAAGTATAAAAGTGTTACTCCTGATAAAATTTTTGGCAAACCTATAAATACATATATAGCAAATAATATAAATAATAAAACTAATGCTATTAATACACATGTGTCTACTTTTTTTATGTTTTGTTTTATGTTTTTTAAATTATATATTATTATTATTGCAAGTCCAATT
>CALXAW010000121.1 GCA_944386375.1 uncultured Clostridia bacterium | reverse complement strand
AATATGTTAGACACAACAGTAAAAACAACAGAAGATATTGAAAAAAATATTGGATTACCAGTACTTGCTTCTATTCCAGTTTATGACTTTGAAAATGGAAAAGGAGGCAAAAGAAAATGAAAAAAGAATTAATAGTACATAGAGATCCAAAATCACCAGTATCAGAAATGTTTAGAACATTAAGAACAAATATACAATTTATGAATGCAGATAAACAATTAAAAACATTGCTTATAACAAGTACATTACCAGAAGAAGGGAAAAGTTGGGTAGCAGCAAATTTAGCAATTACATTTGCACAAGCAGGAAAAAGAGTTTTAATTGTAGATGCAGATATGAGAAAAGGTAGACAATTTAATATATTTGATGTTTCACCAATACCAGGACTTTCTAACTATTTATCTGGTGTTGTAGAAGAAAAAGAAAAACAAGAGCATAATATAGAAGATTTTATACAAGATACAGATGTAGATAATTTATTTATACTAACATCTGGAAGTGTACCACCAAACCCATCAGAATTGCTAGTATCTGAAAGAATGTTAGGACTTTTAGATTGGGTAAAGCAAATATTCGATATAGTTATATTTGATGGAACACCAAGTTTATTGGTAACAGATGCAACAATACTTTCTAGAATAGTAGATTCTACAATTATTGTTACCGCACATAATGAAACAAAATTAGACAATGTAGAAGAAGTAAAAAAAGGAATAGAAAACATAGGTGGAAAAGTTGCAGGTGTTGTTATAAATAAAATACCTATATCAGCAAAAAGATATGAAAAAACATATTATTATGGTTCTTCAAGCAGAGGAGATAACCAAACTAAAGACAAAAGAAAAAATGTAGGTAATTATAAAGAATATGAAGATACAGAAAATAAAAATATGGAAAAATTTGAAACAGTAAAACAAAAAATAAAAAATATGCAAGAAGAACAAGAAGATGTATACAAAACAATAGAACCATATGAAAACGAATATGAAGAAGAGCCAGAAAAAGTCGAAACAGACAAAACACAAGATATACTAAACCAAATAAAAGATTATTTAACAACAGAAAAAAATAATTTAAAAAACGGAGAAAAAAATGATTGATTTCCATTCACATATAATACCTGGAATTGATGATGGAGCAGATGATATAAAAGAAACATTTAATTTAATAGAAGAAGCAAAAGAAGCTGGTTTTACAGCAATAATATCAACATCACACTATTGGGAAGAACATTATGAAGTAGACGAAAAGGAAAGAAAAACTTGGATAGATGCTGTAGGTATGAATGTAAAAAACAAAATGCCAGAAATGGATTTATATTTAGGAAGTGAGATATTTATAACATCTGACATTCCAGAACTTTTGCAACAAAAAAAAGCATCCACAATTAATAATACAAGATATGTACTATTTGAGTTACCATTTGAAGATAAGCCATCAAATTTAAAAGATGTAATTTTTAAATTATTAAGTAATAAACTAAAACCCATAATAGCACATCCAGAAAGATATACATATGTACAAAAAAATCCCAATTTATTAATAGAATTAATAGATATGGGAGTGCTATTTCAAGGAAATTTTGGTAGTATTATAGGAATGTATGGCAAAAAAGTAGAAAAAACAATGAAAGTTCTATTACAAAATAATTTAATACATTTTTTGGGCTCAGATGTACATAGAACCAAAAGTATATATCCGCAAATACCAGAAGCTTTAGAACAATTAAAACATATTATACCAAAAGAAGAAATAGACGAACTAACTACAGTTAATGCAAAACTAGTTTTAGCGAATGAAAGTATAGATATACGAAAGCCAATAAAAATAAAACAAGGTTTATTTAATAGATTTTTATCATAGAAGGGAAGACGATATAATGAGAAAATATTTTGGAACAGATGGAATAAGAAGAATTGCAAACACAGAATTATCCCCAGAATTAGTATACAAAGTAGCAAAAGCAGGGGCATATGTGCTTTCTAAGCACACAGACCATACACCTGTAATACTAATAGGAAGAGACACACGTATTTCTGGTACTTTGATAGAAAGTGCTATGGTTGCAGGTTTTTTAAGTTATGGTGCAAATGTAAAACTATTAGGTGTAATGCCAACACCAGCAGTTGCATACTTAACAAGAAAATTAAATGCAGATGCAAGTGTGGTTATATCTGCATCACACAACACATTTGAATTTAATGGAATTAAGTTTTTTAGTAATAAAGGAACCAAAATACCAGATAGTTTAGAAGAAGAAATAGAAGAAGTAATGGACTCTGGAAAAATAGAAGAATTAACAGCAGTTGGAGAAAAAATAGGTGTTTCAGAAATTGATACAGAATTAATGGAAGATTATGTACATTTTTTTGAAGATATATTTAAAGAAAATACAAAAACATATGGCAATTCAAATTTCGAAGTTGCAATAGATACTGCAAATGGAGCTACATACGAAGTAGCACCAAAAGTATTTGAAGCATTGGGAATAAAATATCATATTATCAACAATAATCCAGATGGTATAAACATAAACCATAATTGTGGTTCAACACATTTAGAAGGATTAAGAGACTATGTATTAAAAAATAAATTAAGCTTAGGAATTGCATATGATGGAGATGGAGACAGATGTTTAGCAATAGACGAAAAAGGCAATGTATTGGATGGAGATAAATTACTTGCAATTATTTCTAATTACTTAAAAGAAAATGGTCAATTAAAAAAAGGCACTATTGTAGCAACAGTAATGAGCAATTTAGGGTTAAATAAGTATTGTGAAGAAAAAGGATTACAATTAATACAAACTAAAGTTGGAGATAGATATGTATTACAAGAAATGCTAAAAGATGGATATAACTTTGGAGGAGAGCAATCAGGTCATGTTATATTGCTAGACTATAATCCAACAGGAGATGGAATATTAACATCACTTATGTTAATACAGGCAATTTTAAAAAGTGGTAAAACAGCATCAGAATTAAGCAGTATTATGAAAGCATATCCTCAGATTTTAGTTAATGCTAAAGTTAATCCGAACAAAAAGTACGAGTATGAAAAAGATGCAGAAATAAAACAAGCAATAGAAAATTTAGAAAAAGAGTTTTCTGGAAACGGAAGAGTATTAATAAGACCTTCTGGAACAGAACCACTTGTTAGAGTTATGATAGAAGGAGAAGACCAAGCATACCTAGAAAAACGTGCAACAGAACTAGCAACATTAATTGAACAAAAGCTAAAATAATATTAGTTAAAGTACTAATATATATTATAAACATAAGAAGAAATGGAGGAAATAAAAATGTTTATATTAAATTTAACAAATCCACTTACATTGCTTTTAATACTTATAGCAACAGTTTTACTAATATTTTTAGGGCAAGAAATAAAAAAGAGTTATATTACAGTGTTACCACTAATAGCTCATTTGGCATTTTTACTTATGCATACAGTGCAACT
>CALXAW010000120.1 GCA_944386375.1 uncultured Clostridia bacterium | reverse complement strand
AAGGAGTAGATGCAATAATTGTTTGTGGTACTACCGGTGAGTCTTCTACAATGACAAAAGAAGAAAAGGTAGCAACCATAGAATGTGCTGTAAAAACTGCAAACGGAAGAGTTCCTATTATTGCTGGTACTGGTGGAAACAATACAGCAGAAGCAATTAGAATGTCTAAACTTGCAGAAGACATAGGTGTAGATGGAATTTTATTAGTTACACCATATTACAATAAAAGCACACAAGCTGGTCTTGTTGCTCATTATACAGCAATTGCAAATGCCGTAAAACTACCTGTTATTTTATACAATGTACCTAGTAGAACAGGTATAAATATAGCACCAGAAACATGTTTAGAGCTTTCTAAAGTTGAAAATATAGTGGCAGTAAAAGAAGCAAGTGGTGATTTATCTCAAGTTGCAAAAATTGCACATCTTTGTGGAGATAATTTAACAATTTATTCTGGAAATGATGACCAAATATTACCTATTTTATCAGTTGGCGGAAAGGGTGTAATTTCGGTATTATCTAATGTTAAGCCAAAAATGACACATGATATGGTTAGAGCATATTTAGATGGAGATACTGCAAAAGCAACCAAATTACAGCTTGATGCTATACCTTTAATAAATGCACTATTTGCAGAAGTAAACCCTATCCCTGTAAAAGCTGCACTTAATATAATAGGCTTTGATTTTGGCATTCCTAGATTACCATTAGTTGAAGCAACAGACAATGTAAAAAACAGATTAAAAAAAGAGCTTGAGGCTTTAAAATAATTATGTTATAATTAAATTGTAATATATATTTTAGGTAGGTATTATTTTGAGAGAACTTATTTATAAAGATGAAGAATTTATTTTACTAATTAAAGATTTACTAGAAAACAATTTGGTACAAGAGATGAAAAATTATAGGCAACATTACAATACATCTTGTTTTGATCACTGTTTAGAAGCTTCTTATTATAGTTATTTAATTTGCAAAAAGTTCAAGCTTGATTATGCCTCAGCTGCTAGAGCAAGTATGCTTCATGACTTGTTTTTATATGACTGGCGAAAAAGGCAAGATGGCAGAAAAGGGTTACATGCTTTTACACATCCACGCACTGCATTAGAAAACTCTTTAAAACATTTTAATTTAAACAAAAAAGAACAAGATATAATTTTAAAACATATGTGGCCTGTAACTATTGTACCACCTAAATATTTAGAAGGTTTAATTTTAACATTTGTAGATAAATATTGTGCGTTACGCGAATCTGCACAATATTACCATAAGAGAATATCTACAAAACCAATTTATCGTTATGCATATGTATTTTTATGTATGTTATTTATACGCATGTAAAAGAGGAGCAAAAAAGTTGCTCCTCTTTAAAATATATTTACCAAATTAAATGCATATTTGTCAGAAATATGTTCTAAAACAAAAATACTTTTATTTAGTTCACTTATACTTACATCATATTGTTTTACTTGTATATCCCCTTCTAAAGCTACAAGATTTGTTTTTACTTTTTCTATTTCATTATGTTCTATAAAAAAAGACAATTTATATTGTATATCTTCCCAATTATTATTTATATCTTGCATATTATTTAAAATTGCTTCTTCATCTTTTTTTAGCAAATTTTCTCTTAAAATTTCTAGTTTACCTGTCATAACTTCTACACTATCTTTAGTATAATTTTGCAAGAAAAAATCTAGTGTAAAAATTAGTACTATTACTAAAATTGATATTATTATTTCTTTTAACATACATACCTCCTATGCTTTTGCTTGGCAAAATATTTGATTTTTGCCATCAATTGTTACAACTAAGGCATCTTCTGGTTTTATTTTAAATTTACCCACTTCTTTTTTTAGCCATTCGTAATTTTTTCCAATAGCTTTTAAATTATCATACATAACCTGTCCATCAATTACCAAGTCATATGTTATACCTTCATAATCTGGCTGTATATTAAAATCTTCTGGAATTGTACCTCTTTTTTCTGGTTTTTTTATAACTGTAACATCCCCGCTTGTCTCTAATATTGCATATTCCACATCACCTAAACTTGTTATATCTTTTCCTCTTAACCTTTCTTGAAGTTCGTTTATTGTAAATCTTTCTTTTTTTAATGCCTTTTCGTCTATTTTTCCTCTATATATTAAAATACGTGGCTTTCCACATATTATTTGTCTTGCACGCAAACTCTTCATATTTAAAATAGAAATAATAAGATGCATTAAAAGCAAACCCAATATTGGTACTATGCCATTTGTTATTGGTACACCTATTTCGCTCATTGGTATTGTTGCTAAATCTGCTATCATTATAGATATTGCAAGTTCAAATGGTTGCAACTGCCCTATTTCTCTTTTACCCATTGCTCTCATTACAATTAATACTATTATGTATAAAATAATTGCTCTAAAAAAAGTTATTAACATACTTTTTCTTCCTTTTTGTTTTATTTTGCAATTTTGCTTTTCTTTAATTTTAAATTGCAATTATTTTTATTGTTTGTCTTTTTTGCAATTTTATACAAATGTATAAAAAAATTTTTAATGTTAATAATACTTTATATAACCTTATTTTATATTTTTAAATATTTTAAAGGAGGTTTTTGTTATGCAAGATGCAGAAAATAATACTAGTACAGTAACATCTACAGCATGGCAAATAGTTGGAAGACTAGTTGGTGCTGCTATAGTTTTAGCAATAACAGCATTTTTTACACCTGGTTTTACAATAAATAGTTTTTGGGCATTAGCCGTTGCTGCAGTTGTATTAACTTTAATAGATTATTTAATTGTAAAATTTACAGGATTACACGCAAGTCCATTTGGTAAAGGCTTTGTAGGTTTTGCACTAGCAGCTATAACTTTATATGTTACACAATTTTTTGTAGCAGGTTACAGTATTTCTTGGATTGCAGCAATAATTGGTGCACTAATATATGGTGTTATTGATTATTTTATACCAGGAAACCAATAAAGAAGAACAAATCGGAAAGCCATTTTATTAACGGCATTTAAACTTTTTTCGTTGGCTTTCCGTAAATTTGTTCAAGCGCCAATTTTACGTAAGTAAAATTGTGTGCAACGCTGGAGCGAAGCGACTTTTGTACAATAGGAAAGTATAACTTTCCTATTGTACAAGAATAACCTCAGCCCAGGGTGGGCGGTTTGCCACACTTTGGAGCTGAGGTTTCAGTTTTACTATGTTTTACAATATTTGTCCCTATAGCTATTAATTCATTTCTTTCTCTATTTTCAATAATTCTTCTTTACTTAAACCTGTCATTTTTATTATAAGTTCCAATTCTAGGTTTTCTTTTAGCATTTTTTTGGCTATTTCTAATTTTTCTTCTCTTACTCCAAGCTCTTTTCCTTCACTTCTGCCAAGTTCTAATCCCTGAGTTAAGCCCTCTGCTTTTGCTTCTGCTATTCCAGTATTATAATCCATTATTGCTCTTCTTCTTGACTCATATAACTCCCATTCTTTTGGATCCATACTCAT
>CALXAW010000119.1 GCA_944386375.1 uncultured Clostridia bacterium | reverse complement strand
AAATTTTTTTGTACCTGTAGAAAAAAAGATTAAAATATGATATAATACTTAAAGTTTATTAGCAATTTCCCTGAGCCAATGTGCAAATAAAAAAAACGCAGAATTGCTTTTAAACAAAGAAAAAGATATACTGAACTTGGTAAATGAAATGTTGACAAAGTCATCCATTTGTCATCCTATGATAGATTACAGTAATAATAAAAATACTATAAATACCAAATGTATTAAACCAGTAATGACCTTTAAAATCAATAAATAAAATAAATACTAAAAATACTGTAAATAAAATAAATACAAGTCAGTTATGTCCATGTGGAAGTGGCAAAAAGTATAAAAACTGTTGTGGTAAAAACGCGTAGATAAAATAGATCAGTTTTTTTTAAAACTGGTCTATTTTACTATACTAATCAGAAAGTGATACTTTCTGATTAGTATAAAAGTTGCTATGCTCCAACGATGCACACAAATTTTATTTCGTAAAGCACCTGCTATTATATTTCAATTTTAGGTTGATATTTTTCTAGCCACATGTTTACCTGGCACAAATATGCCATAAGCTGTGGTCCTGTCATAAGTTGCCCAAACCAAGGTCTAGTAAAGGCTTTGCCATCAGTTTTTAAAATGTCTAAAATATAGTCTCTATTTAGCAAATTGGTAATAGGCGCATTTTTATCTTCCATAATAGTAGTAAGCATTTGTTTTACTTTTGCTAAATAGGTTGGGTTATGTGTTTTAGGGTATGGGCTCTTTTTTCTATCTACTATTTCATCTGGTAATAGGTCTTTTACTACATATCTTAATAATCCTTTTTCTCTACCATTTAATGCTTTAATATCCCATGGTACATTCCATAAATATTCTACTAAACGATAATCACAAAAAGGAACCCTGAGTTCTAAGCCATTATACATAGAAGAACGGTCAGCTCTGTCTAATAATGTTTGCATAAACCAATTCATAGTTAAATATGATATTTTTCTTTTTTCTGCTGTTTCGGCTGTGTCAACATCTAAAAATTCTATTTCACCCAAACTTTCATTATATCTATAGTCAATATAATTTTTTAAATCAATTTCTTTGCCTATTTGAGGGTTAAGTAATTTTTGCCTTTCTTCTATTGCAATTGACCATGGAAATGTACCACTATGTAGTGCATCTTCACGGAAAAACCATGGGTAACCTGCAAAAATTTCGTCAGAGCACTCGCCAGAAATACATACAGTTGCATATTTTTTTATGTTTTTACAAAATAATAAAAATGAAGAGTCTACATCTGCCATACCTGGATAGTCTCTAGAGACCATAGCATCTTCTAATGCTTCTGCTAGTTCTGGTGTGTCTATTACTATTTTGGTGTGATTTGTGTTAAATTTTTTTACCATTAAGTCTATATAATAATTGTCTGAGTTAGGTTGAAAGTCGCTTTTTACAAAGTTTTTGTCATTGTCTACATAGTCTACAGAAAATGTATTAAGCGGAGGTAAGCCGTTTTCTTTGTAATAATTACTAGCATATGCAACTATTATACTAGAGTCTAGACCACCAGAAAGCATTACACATAATGGCATGTCAGAAACAAGTTGTCTTTTTATGGCATCATCTAAAAGATAAGATACTGTTTCACAGGTTTTGCCAAAACTGTCTGTATGTGGTTTGCTTTTTAGCTTCCAGTATCTTTCTATGTGAAGTCCAGATTTATTATATATTGCAAAATGTGCTGGCTTTATTTCGAATATATTTTTAAATACAGTTGTTCCAGAAGTATGTGCAGGTCCTATACCAAAAAGCTCAGATATGCCTTGCTTATCTATTTCTTTTTCTATGCCAGGATATTTAAAAAGTGCTTTTATTTCAGAGGCAAATATAAACGCACCATCATAAATTGTGTAAAATAATGGCTTTACGCCAAAGTGGTCTCTAGCTACAAATAGTTCTTCTTTTTTGCTGTTCCAAATAGCAAATGCAAAAATTCCGTTTAGATGTTTTACAACATCATTACCATAGTGAATGTAGCTTTTTAGCAGTATTTCTGTATCTGAACGGCTATTAATTGTAAAACCATTTTCTACTAAAGTGTTACGCAATTCTTTGGTATTATATATTTGGCCGTTATATGTAATTACATATTCTCCATATGAGTATTTTTCTACCATAGGTTGTTTGCCACCTTGCGGGTCAAGTACTATTAATCTCTTATGTGCAAGTGCTACATGGTTATTTATGTAATAGCCATCTTCGTCTGGTCCTCTTTTTTCTAATGTGCTGTTCATTGCTATAATCACATTTTCTTTATTTTGTATCTCTTTTTTATAATCTACAAATCCTACTATTCCACACACAAAAAATCCTCCTTATATTTAATTAAGTATATATAAAGATAAATAAATAATATTATGCAAGAAATTCTTAAATTCTGGAATGAGCCGAGAAAATTTTGAGAGATTATTTATTTATCTTTTTTAATATATGTAATTATAAATAAAAATATGAGTGTTGAAATAAAAGCACTTTGAGTATATAATATTTACGAGGTGATTATAATGGCAAAAGAAACATGGAAAGCTGGAACTTTTTTGTATCCGCTTCCAGCAGTAATGGTATCTTGTGGCACAATGGAAAAGTCAAATATATTAACAGTGGCATGGACAGGCATAATAAATACAAATCCGGCTATGGTATATATTTCTGTAAGACCTACAAGATACTCATATAATATTATAAAAGAAAGCAAAGAATTTGTAATAAATTTAACTACTAAAAGGTTAGCTAGAGCCACAGATTGGTGTGGAGTAAAAACAGGTGCAAAGGTAGATAAGTTTAAGGAGATGCATTTAACTAAGGAAAAAGCAAAGTTTGTTAAATGCCCTATGATAAAAGAAAGCCCTGTTTCTGTAGAATGCAAGGTAAAGGAGATAAAAGAACTTGGAAGCCATCATATGTTTATTGCAGAGGTTATGGCTATTAATGCAGATAAACAATATATAGACGAAAAAGGTGCTTTTGATATTTCAAAATGTGATTTAATTGCATATTTAAATGGACATTATTATTCTATGGGCAAAAAAGTTGGAAAATTTGGTTTTTCTGTACAAAAAAAGAAGAAAAAGAAATAACAAATTTTTGTCTTTTGCATATTATTTAGAAGATAAATATATAATATTGAAAAATTTCCGAATGTGATTGGAAGAGTTTTAGAATTTCTTGCATAATATGAGGGAAATGGTTGCGAAAGTTCGAAGAACTTTGTCGCAAAGGGAGCACGAATATTATGTTAGAAATTCTTAAACTCTGTAATGAGCCGAGAAAATTTTGAAAGATTATATATTTATCTTCTAAAAACTTGTAAATTAAGAAATAAAAATTGAAAAAATAGTTGTAAAAATTTTTTTTATTGATATAATAAAAAAGAATTATGTTTAAAAACTTAAGAGGAGGAAAAAGTATGTTAAAAAAAGTTGCAATACTTGCAAATGGAGGAGATGAAGCAGGCCTTAATGCAGTAATACGCGCAATAA
>CALXAW010000118.1 GCA_944386375.1 uncultured Clostridia bacterium | reverse complement strand
TTTATTTAATTTTGTTTGAAGTGGCGTTTCTTGTGAGTCTACTTGATTTATCATTTGTGCTATTTTTCCTACTTCTGTATTCATTCCTGTTTCTACAACTATTCCTGTTCCTCTACCATATGTTATTAAACTAGACGAAAATAACATATTATGCCTATCTCCTAGGCTTGTTTCTTGCTCATTTATTGCTTCACTATTTTTTTCTACTGGTACAGATTCTCCTGTTAGTGATGATTCTTGTGATTTTAAATTTACAGCTTCTATTATTCTTAGGTCTGCTGGTATATAGTCCCCTGTTTCTAAAACTACTATATCTCCTGGTACTAAGTCACTTGCTGGTACTACTACCATATTTCCATTTCGAATTACTTTTGCTGTGTGTGCACTTAATTTTCTTAATGCTTCTAATGATTTTTCTGCTTTTAGTTCTTGCACCACACCTATAATAGCATTAACTATTACTACTATTAAAATTATTATTGTATCTGTTATGCCTTCGTCTTCCATAACTCCTACTATACCAGATATTATTGCTGCTATTATAAGTACTATTATCATAAAATCTTTAAATTGATTTAAAAATTTTTGAAATATAGAGGTTTTTTCTGCTTCTTTTATTTCATTTAATCCATATTTTTCTTGTCTGCTTTTTACTTCTTCTTGTGTTAGTCCTTGGTTTAAGTCTGTTTTTAATTCTTCTTTTGTTTCTTCCACTGTTTTTCTAAACCATTCTGTTTTCATGTAATCACTCCTTATTTTATGTGTTTTATTTATTATATCTCGTCTTTATAGATTATAAACATATTTAATGATTAAACACTTCTATATAAGTCTAAACAAGAAATAGGGCATAAAACTACTCTAAAATGTTAGAATTTTATGCCCTTTTATTTATTGTACCTAACTGTGAACCAAAATTAGTGGGGTTCTCAATTAGGTACAATATTTTGGTAGCCCGTACGGGAATCGAACCCATGATTCCACCTTGAGAGGGTGGCGTCTTAACCGCTTGACCAACGGGCCTCAAACTTTTTTTATTTTAACATAACTACATAGATTAGTCAATTATTTTTTGCAATATTTCTTGTAATCTTTTTTGCTCATCTGTTAAATATAAATAACCTATTAATGCTTCAAATGCTGTTGCATAACTATATTCTGCATTTGTTGCATTTTTGGGTAAATGATGGTTTTCTGTGTTTCTTCCTCTTCTTACAATATCTTTTTCTTCTTCTGTAAGAGTTTCGTATATATTTTTTAATATTTCTGCTTGTGATGTGGCTTTTACATATTTTATTGTTTCTATATGTAATTTATGTGGTTTTAAGTTTGTATTATTTATTAATTGTGTTCGTATATATAATTCATATACACAATCTCCTACATATGCCCAAATAAGTGGAGACATAAGTGCTATTTCTTTTTTATCTTTTTTTATTTTATTCCAGTTTTTGTCCATTATTTTTACTCCTTGTTTGCTGTTTCTAATGTTATTTTTCCAAGTAGTCCGCTTCTAAATTCTTCTACTATTATTCTTGCTGTTTTTTCTTCGTCTATATTCCCACCAGAAATAATTGCTCCTCTTTTTTTACCTATAAGAAGCATTATGTCATATATGTTTATATTTTCTGGCTCTGGTCTTTGCAATATTTCTTCTATTTTACTTTCTTCTAGTTTGTACCTTTTGCATAAATTTTGTCTATAGTTTTCTAGTAAAAATTTTGTTAAATAATATGCAACCTCAGTTATTTCTATTACAGTGTCTTTTATTGTTCCTGTAAATGCTAAGTTTAGTGCAACTTCGTCACTTTCAAATTTTGGCCATAATACTCCTGGTGTGTCTAATAATTCTATTTTGTCATTTATGCGTATCCATTGATTTTTTCTTGTAACACCTGGTTTATTTGCTACTTGTGCAGATGTTTTTTTAGCTATTCTATTTATAAATGATGATTTACCTACATTTGGTATTCCTAAAATTATTGCTTTTATTTTTCTTCCTATTCTACCTTTTTCTGCTGATTTTTTTAGTTCTTCTTCCATTATTTTTTCTATCTGCTTTATTGCATCTTGTATGCCTTTACCTGTGTTTGAGTCTGCTAATACTGCAGGAATTCCTTGTTTTTTAAAGTGTTCTATCCATAATTTGTTTTGCTTTTCGTCTGATAAATCGCATTTGTTTAATACTATTATTCTTTTTTTACCTTTTACTATTTGTGCTATATCTGGATTTTGACTAGATATTGGTATTCTGCTATCTAACAATTCTACTACAACATCTATCATTTTCATATCTTCTATTAGTTGTCTTTTTGTTTTTGCCATATGTCCTGGGTACCAGTTGATTGCAACTGATGGAGTCTTTTTTTCATTTTTCATTATTATCACATCCTTTTTATGCATTACCTATAGCATTAGTCTTTTCGCACTACTTTCTAACACTTAATGTAAATGTATGGAGTACTGCATTTTTTCTAAACCCGTCGAGTTCGACGGATTTAATTAGATAAAATTTTATCAATATCTTTTAGATGGTTTGAATAGTTTTTTTATAAATTGAAGTATTTTTGTGTACCATTTTTCTTGTTTTATTTCTACTAATGCTTTTGTGTTTTCTGTTTGTTTGTCTATGTTTTCTATTTTCTTTTTAAATTCTATGTTTGGGTTGTATTTTTGTGCTTTTGCTCGTTCAAGCTTAATTGTTTCAAGCTTTTCTTTTTCTATAAAATATTGCTTTTGTTTTTCTGTTACTAAGTATTTTTTTAATATTATATAAATTATTGTTCTTGTGTTTGTTTTTAATTTATTTTTACAGTGTTCTGTAGTTGTTTTTGTCTGCTCTTTCGTCTAGTTTTCTATCATATTGTTCGTTTTTGTAAAACCAGTCTGTTTTTTTGTCTTTTGGGTTTGCTTTTCTTTGTTTGTCTAATAGCATGTCAAAAAATACTGCTATTGGTATTACTATTCCTATTAATGATATAAATGCATTAAATGCTAAGTTTACAGAGTTGTCGCCATTTGCTATTTCTACTACACTATTGAATAAGTCAACTCCAAAGTACATTCCATATGCTACTAAATATATTATTGCTCCTATCATTTTTCTTTTTACTATTAATATTAATGCTAGTAATACTACAAATAATAGTATTACTTCTATGTTCATGTTTAATACTTTAATGCCTCCCATATCTATTCCAAATTCTGTTCCTATTGCTACTACTATTCTAAATACCCAAAACATTCCTATAAATAATGCTAATAATATTGTTGAAAAGTTTTTCATTTTTTCCTCCTTCTGGTTGACAAATAATTGTGTTTTGGCGTTGTTAAACTTCACTGCGAAAGTCCTCGACGTACACAAAGTACGCCTCCGGCTTTCTTGCTCGTTTGCCTAGCCAAAACAGCAATTCTTTGCCAACATCTAATTTGTGCCATGAATTTAATCTAAAACGCAGTCACGTATGCCACATACGCTCCCTTTCCTTTTTAATAAAATTTTCCTAGACAAAATTTAATTCTGTCACAACAATTAATTTATGTTGTAAAT
>CALXAW010000117.1 GCA_944386375.1 uncultured Clostridia bacterium | reverse complement strand
AAATTGGAGTTGGGGGAGATAAATGGCAATGTTTTTGTATTTGTTGAAAGGAAAAACATTAAAAATGTTCATTTAAAAGTATATAGGGATTTAACAATAAAATTATCTGTGCCGATTAATATTTCAGAAGAATGGATTTCAAATTTTTTAGAAAAACGCAAAAGTTGGATAAATTCTCAATTATATAAATTTAAGCAATCTGCAGGCATTAATAATATGTCATATTTGAGAAATGGTTGTACAATTCAAATTTTAGGCAAGGATAAAAGGGTTTATTTACAAAAAGGTCCCAAAGAAGTAGTAGAAGACATTAATAAAATTACAATTTACTTAGAAAATACAAATGATTTTGAATGTGCAACAAAAATTTTTACAGCTTGGTGGAGAAAAATTTCATTAGAACTATATGTGAAAGAAATGCAAAAATTTTTTAATAATATTTTTAAAAAATATGGTATAGATTTTCCAAAAGTTAAAATAAAGAAAATGAAAACTATGTGGGGAAATTGTAATGTAAAAAATAAAACTATTACTTTTAACGAATATCTTTACAAAGCAAATTTATTAGGTGTTCAGTATGTGATTTTACATGAAATGACACATTTACTATATCCAAATCACAATATTGATTTTTATAATTTTTTAACAATTCATATGCCCGACTGGAAGGAGCGAAAAAAAATATTAGATATTGAAGTTGTTCAGGGGATAAATTGAAAATTTAGCCACAAAAGAAAAAGACTGAAAAATATCTAGTAAATAAAAACAACAAATGTTTATAATTAAACAATTATAGTTTTGTGATTTTGAAAAAGTGTGTATTGTGTATATATAAATTATATATTATTACTTTTTGTTAAGTATTTACTTTCAAAAGAAATTAATAATAAAGAAAAGTTTTCTTTTGTAAAGAAGTGTATAAAAAGATGTCTAGTTAAGACATCTTTTTTATTTGAAACAAATATTAAAATTTTGTTTTTTGATAAAAATTTATTAATCTGTAAATTAAGTATGCTATAATAAATGTATGTATTATGATTATGAATATGGTTATGTTGATAAAAATGATTTAAGAAAAATAAATGAAGTAAGAAAGAAACAACGCATGGAATCGTACAAAGAGAAGGCGAAGTTGAAGAGAGAACGGAATAGAAGTTATCTTAAAGGTAGGCGTGGGGTAAGAAGATATTATGATTATGATAAACTTGATGAACTAGGATTTAACATATATAATGGCAAAGAAAAAGATAGACCAATTAAGTGTGTTTTTACTAAGAATTTACGCAGAGAAAAATTATTTGCTTATTTTAAATATTTAAAAGGTAAAAAGATTGCAGTAAGAGATTTGGCTTGGAAGTTTGCTGTTACTGACAGGACAATACAGAGTGATTTAAAATATTTTATAGAAAATGGTTTTATACAAAGGCAAATAAACAAGACTAGAAAAGGTAAAATGACAAAGAACTCATATATAGTTAACAAAGATAAAGCAAAGGATTTAGAGATTGATGATCAATTCCTTTTCATTGTGTTTATTGCTAAAAAAGATAATAAATATTATGTTTTAACAAAAACAAAATATGATGAAAATAATAAAACATCTCGTTCACAAACTATTGAAAAATATAAATTTAATTTGCCAAAGAAAACAATAAATAATAGTACAAGAATTGATAAAGTTTCTCTTGGAATTTCAAAACATATTTTTAATAAAGATTTAAAAGACAAATATAAGTCAATGGTTTATTGTCATATAACAAATTGTAAGTATCCAAATATTAACACATACGGTAAAACAATAAATGAATGGTGGAAGGAGAAATATTATTTTTCACTATTTATTTTAGACAATATGTATGAATGTAGCAAAGGATATAACTGGGTTACTTTAAATGTTGCACCAAGAAGAATAGGCGAATATATACAAAACAAAGGCTTAAAATACATAAAAGATGACATGTTGGGGTGAAATAAAATATAAAAACATGTATTTTTTCAAAAAAAAATTAAAAATTTTTAAAAATTTTTTTATGATAGGAAATATGAGAAGTTTTGTGATTATCTATAATTGAAAATTAACAAAATTTATCAAAAATACTACACTTTTCAAGTGCAAATTTTAAGAAAAACCAATATATAGTGAGGGGATAGAAAATAAAATAATTAGTTAGCAAAGGAAAGAATTTAGTGCGCACCGTTCTTTTGATTAAATAATATTTTATTACTATATACCCTATAGAAATAGAAAATTTTATAAAAAAAAGAAGTTTTAATAGATGATAAGTAATTTATGCTATTGACTTCTTTTTTTGTTGTCTTAAATTTTAGCCTGCAGAGATTTAAGACAAAGAGAGATTTAAAACCAAAAATTAAAATCAAGGAGGAGTAATAATGAAGAAATTAAATAACGAAATTATGTTAAGGATAAGGAATGTTGAAACTTTAGATAAATTGCAAGAGATGTATCAAAAAACCAAATTCAGAAGTATGAATGAGTTTTTAAACTATTTACTAGAAGAGGCAGTGTTTAGACCAATTAATGGAGAGGAAATAAAAAAGTATTTAGAAAGTGTTGATACATTTACACAGGCAATTTGGCATAAGGTGCAACATATTGACAGAACAATTGAAATACAACATCGTAATTAAGTGCAGATACTATAAACATAGTTCTCAGTATAAGGAAAATGATAAAAATTTAAAGCATAGAGAGTTTGTGAGTTGCCAAAATAGTTATAGTTATCTTAATTATATTCAAACTGGAGCAAGCGAAAAAGTTCCAAAAGATTATGAACAATATATAGGCAATAAAGAGAAATCATATGGTGTTTTTAGTGATAAAGGTTTGCTTTCAGATGATGAAAGAAAAGAATTAAGAAGAGAATTGCAAAATACAAAAAGTGTAATTTGGGATATTGTTATTTCTTTTCGCACAGAATTTGGAGAGCAATATTGTAGAGACTATGAACAGGCTTATAAATTTTTATCTAAAGAGTTGCCAAAATTTTTTAAAAAATGTGGTCTTAGTAGTAATAATATCGTGTGGTATGCAGGCTTACACGAAAATACTGAGAACAAGCATATACACCTATCTTTTTTTGAAAAAGAACCTATGTATTTTGCTAATGGTGGAAACTTAAAATATCATACTGGGAAATTGCCTAAAAATGTTTTAATAGATGCAAGATATATTTTCGAGAAAGCTTTAACAAATCCAACAGCTCAGCTTTTAAAAGATAGAAAAGATTTATATGACAAATATGATGCTTATCTTGATAAAGGAATTATTGGGCGAAAAGCAAAAAGGATTTTATTAGAGCTTTATAACCGAATTCCAAGAGATGGAAGAACAGGTTATTCAAGTGAAAATATGGAATATGTTAGAAAAAATGTTGATGATGTTACAGAATATTTTCTAAAAAGAAATAAAAATCTTTCTGATATTTATGTGATGTTTAAAAAGGATTGTATTAAATTTTTAAAATGGAAAGATGAAAGATTTTTTGAAAAAGAAAGTGCGTATTTAAAAGATATGAAAATACGTCTTGGGAATTTAACAATAAGCACAGCAATTAGTCTTGGGCATATTCATGATGAACTAGAAAAAGTAAAACTAAAAATGGTTAATTATAAAGCATATAAAAAGTTCTTAA
>CALXAW010000116.1 GCA_944386375.1 uncultured Clostridia bacterium | reverse complement strand
AGCCAAAACAGCAATTCTTTGCCAACATCTAATTTGTGCCATGCATTTCATTTAAAACGCGGTCACGTATACTACATACGCTCCCTTGCCTTTTAAATAAAATTTTCCTAGCCAAAATTTAATTCTGTCACAACAATTATTTTGTGCTGTGAATTACTTCACTGCGAAAGTCCTCGACGTACACAAAGTACGCCTCCGGCTTTCTTGCTCGTTTGCCTAGCCAAAATTTAATTCTGTCACAACAATTAATTTATGTTGTAAATTTATTCTCATATGTAAAAAGGCTACTAAAAGCAGTAGCCCTAAAAAATGTATTAATCTACAAAATCAAATTCGTCTTTGAATTTATCTTTAAATATTTCAAATACTTTATTAAGTACATCTTCGTCTTCAACACTTACATATGATTCTTCTTCTGAATCTGTATCTGTGTCTTCTACTTTTAGTATTACTACTTCTCCTTCGTCTTCTTCTCCTTCGTCTGACATTGGTAATAATACTACATATTCTTCTCCGTCTAGTTCTACTAAGTCTAAAAATTCAAAGTTTACCTCATTTCCTTCTTCGTCATTTAATACTATTATGTTATCTAATTCGTCATTTACATCGTTAATATTATCATCCATATTTTTTCTCCTTTCGTTTTTTTGTATTAAAATTATAATACACTATTTTTTTTCATTTTGCAACGAATTTTTTGTTTTATTTAAATAAGTTTCTAAAATATAGACCGCAGAAATAGTATCTACTATATTTTTCTTTTTATGCTTATTTATATCTAAAAAATTCATTGTTTTATGTGCTGAAACAGTTGTAAGCCTTTCGTCTATTGTGTCTATTTTTATTTTGTTGTATTTACATTTTAATTTATGTATAAATTGTTGTGTTTTTTCTGCTCTTTGTGTTTTTGTTCCATCCATATTTAGTGGCATACCAACAACAATGGTATCTACCTGATAGTCTTTTAAAATTTCGTCTAATCTTTTTAATATTATTTTATCAGAGCCTTCACAATGAATTGTCTCTAACCCTTGTGCTGTGAGGTTTAGTGCATCTGTTATTGCAATTCCACATCTTGCATCACCATAATCAATACCTAAAATTCTATAATTATTCTTCATCATCTATTCCTATATAATTTTTTACCATTTTTTCTAATAATTCGTCTCTTTCTATTGTTCTTATTTTATTTCTGGCATCATTATGGCTTGTTATATATGTTGGGTCTCCAGATAAAATATATCCTACTATTTGATTAATTGGGTTATAACCTTTTTCTACTAGTGCTTCGTGCACTTCTTTTAATATTTCTTTTGCTTTTACATTTCTGTCTCTTTCTACCTCAAAACTCATTGTTTTATCAAAATCCATTTTTAACCTCCTATATATTATTAATATCACTTTCATCTGGATTTGCATCATCTAGATATTCTTCTAATTTTTTAAGTACTTCTTCTAAACCTGTTCCTTTGTAATAAGAAGATATTACAAAATTAAGTTGTGGTGTTGCTTTTTGTACTTTCTTTTTAGTTTTAGTCTTTTTCTTAGTTTTTTCTTCTTCTTCTGCCTGTGGTTCGTCTTCTAATACTATTTCCATAGTTTCTACTGCGTCTTTAATGTCATTTAAAAATTTAGCTACACTTTCTATATCTATTCCAGAAAAAGCTATTACAAATTTTGGTCCCATATATCTTACAAATATGTAGTTTTGAGATATATTTTGTGCAATATAATCACTTACATCTGTTATTACTTTGTTACCTAGCTCTCTAGAACATTCTTTGTTTATTTTTTCTAGGTTTATTATTTTAAACATACATATAGTTGAAATAGTATATTGGTCAATTATTTTTTTACCGTCACCATATAAGTATTCTGCTGAATATAATCCTGTAAATAGGTCTCTTCTTACAATAGACTCTAATGTTTTTTGATGTACAACAGTTTTTAAAACAGATACTATATTGTCTTTTACTACTTCAAGTATTGTTGTATCTACATTGTCAAAGTCATGTGGTGTTCCACTTTCTATTATCCAATAACCAATATAGACATTGTCTATATTTAATGGAAAGAATATTGCTGATTTTGCTCGTCCGAATTCCATTTTTTGATATTCTAATCTTTCATTCTCGTTATTTACTGTAATATATTTGGGAGTTGCTGTTGTTATACTGTCTTGAAAAATTGGTACTTCTTGCAATCTTTTTAATGCGTCCCAATGCTTTGGGTCAACATTTGATGCTTTTACAGTATATTCTGCACCATCAAAAACGACAATAGTAGAATATTTTATTTCATATTTTTCTATTAAAACATCATTTATTTTCTTTATTTTTTCATCAACACTTGAACATTCTCCAATTGTATTCATAAAATCTTGTAATACATTCAAGCTTGTTATTTTTTGATTTATATTATTAAATGTTTGAATCTTTTTATGTATTGACATATTATATATAATCAATGCAACTACTGCAAACACTAATACAATTATTGTAACCGCTACTATTGGCAAGACTATCCCTCCATTTATTTTAATACTTACGTTTCATTTGGCTTAATGTATTGTTTATATTACTAGAAAACCCTCCATTTTGTACTGATGTTGGTGGTCTATATGTTCCTTTTCCAGGTTTTCCTGACATTATTGGGTATACCATTCCACCTAACTGTCTTAAACTTTGCATAAATACTTTAGAATACCCTTTTAATGAGATTTCACAATTTACTAGGCCTTCTAGGTATTTTACATATATTTCTTCTTCAAAAGGAATTGAAATATATTTTACAGTATTTCTGTCAAATAAGCCAGTCATAAATGTCATAGCAGGGTCATTATAATATGCCATACCTCCAATAATTTCTTTTTCTGATACAGCTTTCATTCTTACATGTTTATTTATTACTACTCTTATTTTTTGTTCGTCTATAATGTGTTGAGCAATTAAGTCTTTTAAAAATGCTGTAAGAGGTTGTATTGTTAAAACATCCATTGTTTGTACTAAATATAATTCTTGTGTTTCTGCAAAATAACCTTTTGGTGTATTAAAGTCACTATCTATTAATACTACAGTATGGTTTTTAGCAAGTGTTGTTAAAACTTCTACTACATTTTCCATACCTTTTCCTTCATTTGGTAAAGATGTATATACAGTTAAATTTGCATTAACTTTTATTCCATCTGCTATTCCATTTACTAATTTATCTATACAGGTAATTGCTGTGTTTCTTAATTGTTCTTCGTTTTTTGTGTATATATAGTATGCATTTCTATTTGTAGTTGTATCTAAAATTGCTACATTTACACCTGATGTAGATAAAACTTGTGCTAAATTATTTACTATAAATGATGTACCATTTTTGCTAGTTCCAACAAAAGTTGCAATTTTTTTATTTCCTTGTAGTGCAACTTCTAACTCTGCTCTGTTTGTTGGATTATATGGTTCTGCTACCGGCTCTGGTTTAGTAATTATTGGATTGATTTTTGGCATTTCGCTTTGAGTTGCTACTTGATTATATGTGTTTACTGGTTGTGGTTGTGGCTCTGGTTGTGGCTCAAATTCTTCTACTTCTTCTGGTTCTTCTTCTATTCCTGGTAATATCATTTCTTCTTCGTTTTCTTCTTCTATGTTTGGAAATGCCTCTGCATTTTCTGC
>CALXAW010000115.1 GCA_944386375.1 uncultured Clostridia bacterium | reverse complement strand
AAGACAATAAATTAATAGATAAATCATAAAAGTTCTCAGAACAAACTAAAAAAATGGAAAAAAAAATAAAAAAAGAAAACATAAAATTATATATATTATCAAATAGTAATAAAAAAGAAAAAGTAAAAAAGGTGGCAGAAAAATTAGGTATACCCTACGAGTATTTTGGAAAAAAACCATTAAAAAGTGGATTTTTAAAAGTACAAAAAATATTAAAAGAAGATCCACAAAATATAGGAGTAATAGGTGACCAAATATTTACAGACATAATAGGTGGAAATAGATGCAAAATGTTTACAATATTGGTAGAACCAATAAAAGAAAAAGAAATGCTAATAACCAAATGGAAAAGGCCAATAGAAGAAAAAATAAAAAAACACTATAGAGAAAATAAGGGAGAATAATAATGTATTTTAATGATGTACACATATTTTACTATGTTATAATAGCAATATTAGGACTATTTGTAGGGCAATTTGTAGACTGGGTAAATACACGCCTACCAGAAAAGAAAAAAATATTTTCATTAGAAATATTTAAAGAATATAAAAAAGTATTTAAACCAAACTATATATTAATGATAATAAATTCGCTAATATATATTGCAATACTATATACTTTTGGAATACAAAACACAATTATAGGAAACTTAGACTTAATAAAATTTTTAATACTAACACCAATGTTACTTTCAGTATTTGTAATAGACTATAAAATGCAAATAATTCCAAACAGACTAAACCTAACAATGTTTGAAATAGGACTAGTTTTTGCATTTTTATATGGTTTATCAAATATTGCAATATCTATAAATATGTTACTTGGAATGTTAGCAGGAGCAGGAATATTTTTAATTATAACACTATTAGGTGGATTTATATATGGAAAAGAAGCAATGGGTCTAGGAGATGTAAAACTAATGGGAGCATTAGGATTATATTTTGGCTTATCAAATATAATAATAATAGCATTAGTTTCATTCTTAATAGGAGCAATACTAAGTATATTATTATTGGCAACTAAACTAAAAAAAGGTAGTGAATATATACCATTTGGTCCATTTATAGTATTAGCAACATTTATAAGTATATTTGTACCATTTAACACAATTTTAAATATATTGCTAACCATATTTACATTAGGAATGTATAAAAAGTAAAACATAAACTACAAGGAGGGATACAAATGAATGCAAAAATAATATGGCTACGAAACACAATATCAAGTATTGGGCTACAAGGTATGATAATTTCAAATCCAGTAAATATAAAATACTTAACAGGAATAGATGCAGAAGGAATTTTACTAATAACCAGAAAAGAAAATGTGTACATAACAGATGGAAGATATATAGAATATGTGCACAATACATTGCCATTATTTGACGAAATAGTGGTATGGAATGTTGCAGACTTATCACAAGACGACTATGAAAACTTTTTTATGTTTTGCGAAAAGGTAGGGTTTGAAGAAGAATATGTAACATATGCCAAATATAAAGAATATATTAGAAAATTTAAAATAAACAGCCTAGTAGAAACAGAAAATCTAATAGAAAAACAAAGAATGATAAAAGACGAAGAAGAAATAAAAAATATAAAAACAGCATGTGAAATAACAGACGAATGTTTTACTTATTTAACAAAATACATAAAACCAGGTATGACAGAAAAAGAAATAGCAGACGAAATAGAAAAATATTATAACAGTAAATGTGAAGGACTTGCATTTGAAACAATAGTAGCATCAGGAGAAAACAGCTCTAAACCACATGCAGTACCTACAGATAGAAAAATACAAGAAAAAGACATTATAACAATAGATATGGGCTGTAAATATAAAGGATATTGTTCAGACATGACAAGAACAATATTTGTAGGAGAAATTCCAGATTATATAAAACCAGTATATGACCTAGTTTTAAAAAATCAAGAACAAACACTAGATGCAATAAAAGACGGAGAAAACACAAGATTACTTACTAAAATGGTAGAAAATGACTTTAAATTACACAATTATGACTTAATACACAGTATAGGCCATGGTGTAGGTATGGAAATACACGAAAGACCATATATAAGTAGGCAAAAAGACATACTTTTAAAAGAAAATATGGTTGTAACAAATGAACCAGGAATATATATACCAGGAAAATTTGGAGTAAGAATAGAAGATACAGTTTTAGTTACAAAATTTGGCTGTATAAGTTTAACAAAATCAGCAAAAAATTATATTATAATCTAGAACTTGATTTTTTTGTAAAATTATTGTAAAATAGTTATGTTAAAAAAGAAAATGAAAGGAGAATTAAAATGGCAGCAGTATATTCAGCAGGAGATTTTAGAAAAGGAACAACATTTGAAATGGATGGAAGTGTATATAAAATAGTAGAATTCCAACATGTAAAACCAGGAAAGGGACCAGCATTTGTAAGAACAAAAATAAGAAATGTATTAACAGGAGCATTAATAGACAAAACATTTAACCCAGACGATAAATTCCCAGCAGCAGAAGTAGAAAAACGCATAATGCAATATTTATATAATGATGGAGAGCTTTATTATGTAATGGATAATACAACATATGAACAAATACCTTTAAACAAAGACCAATTAGAAGACTGTTTAAAATACATAAAAGAAAATACAGATGTTACAGTATTATTTTATAATGGAAAAGTAATTGCAGTAGAGCCACCAACATTTGTAGAATTAGAAGTTACATATACAGAACCAGGATTTAGTGGAAACACAACAACAACATCAGGAAAGCCAGCAACACTAGAAACAGGTTTAGAAATAATGGTTCCACTATTTATAAACATAGGTGATGTATTAAAAATAGATACACGTACTTGTACGTATATGGAAAGAGTATAAAAGGAGTGCAGTATGTTAAATATAGAAAAAGAATTTAAAAAATTTATAAAAGACATAGAAAAAAACATAAAAAACGAAGACGATTTAAAATTTATACAAAAAAGAACTGCAGAATTATTTGAATCAATATTAGACGAACTTGAAGAAGCGGTAGATTTAAGAGACGAATTAATAGAAGACCTAGTAGTAAGACAAGAAGAGCTAGAAGATAAAATGCAAGAAATACAAAAAACAATAAATAACATAGAAAAAGATATATACTTAGAAGACGAATTCGATTTTGAAATAGTATGTCCATATTGTAATAATGAATTTTTAATAGATGTAGACGAAAACAAAACAGAAGTTGTATGTCCAGAATGTAAAAACGTAATAGAATTAGATTGGTCAGGAAATGTAGAAGACGAATTTGGATGCACACCAGAAGATTGTTCAGCATGTCCAGGTTGTGCCTCTAAAAAAGAAGTAGAAGACGAAGATGACGATATGTAAACAATATGTATTTACAATGCTGAAATGTAGCAACTTTAATACTAATTAGAAAGTATGACTTTCTGATTAGTATTAAAAAAAGTCTAAAGGATTATTATATTTACCATCTATTCTAATACCAAGATGAAGATGGGGACCAGTAGTAGCTCCGTTGGTAGGATTGCCAGCGGAGTCTTTATATTGGTTACCAGGTACACCATATACGTTTTTAGGTCCAACCTGTCCAATTACTTGGCCTTGTTTTACCTTATCTCCAACAGAAACAATCCAATTAGGGTTACAATGACAATAAGTAACTCTAAAATTATCAAAAGAAAGAGTAATAGTATAACCAC
>CALXAW010000114.1 GCA_944386375.1 uncultured Clostridia bacterium | reverse complement strand
AAATACTAATACAAGATAAATTTAGAGAAAGAATAGAAATTTAAATAAAAGGTGAAAGGATGTTGATTTAAATGCTTACAATAATATTAAAACTAATTGCAGCATTAATAGTTTTATTTGGAATTATATTAATATTTGATGCTAGACTAATTACTAAAGAGCATTTTGGCTTTGGCGACCAAAACGAAGCTACAGACGGCCTAAAAATACTGGGATTTATTATTGCAATAGTAGGAGCACTAGTATTTTACTTTATATAAATTAGCAAGAATAAATATATAATATTTCGAAATTTTCTCGGCTCATTACAAAACTTAAGAAGTTGTAATTCAATATTCGGGCACCCTTTGCGGCAAATTTTTTCTTGCGAAAAAATTCAGCAACCATTTCCCTTATATTGAATAACAACTTCTAAAGTTCTTCCAATCACATTCGAAAATTTTTCAATATTATATATTTATTCTTGCTTTATAGCTACAAAATAATGCATATTAGTCCGCCACTGCCTTCATTTACAATGCGTTCTAGAGTTTCTTGAAGTTTTGCTTGAGCATCTTCTGGCATTTTAGAAAGTTTAGTTTGTAAGCCTTCATTTACAAGTTCGTGTAAGCTTTTTCCAAAAATGTTTGATTCCCATATTTTTTTAGGGTCATTTTCAAATTCAGAAAGTAAGTAATTAACAAGCTCTTCAGATTGCTTTTCTGAGCCCACAATTGGAGATACCTCAGTTTCTATATTTGCACGAATAAGATGTAAAGAAGGAGCTGTAGCGCGAAGTTTTACACCAAATCTTGAGCCTTGTTTTACCATTTCTGGTTCTTCTAAAATAAGTTCATCCATAGAAGGTGTAACAATTCCATAACCTTTTGCTTTTACTTCTTCTAAGGCATATGCAATTTTGTCATATTCTTTTTTTGTTTTAGAAAGCTCAGCCATAACAGAAAATAAATCTCCTTCATTTGCTACCTCTACACCAGTCATTTCAGAAAGAACATTGTAAAATAATTCGTCTTTTAATACAATATTAATAGTTACCTTTCCGGTGCCTAGCATAATATCTTGTACATAAGTTTTAGAGATTATGTCTGTTTGACCAATTTTATCTACACAGTCATTAATTTCTTTTAAAACATTTGCATTATCAAAAGCATTTTTAACCTGTTCATATAACTCAGCTTTTAAAGGATAATCACAACTTAAGCCGTCAATCCATTTTGGAAAGTTTATATTAATTTGTTCAATTGGAAATTCGTATAATACCTTGCTAAACATATTGTTAATGTCGTCTATACTAAGTTCTTCACAATTAACAGGCATAACAGTAACACCATATTTATCTGATAAATCATTTGCTAGCTCTTGCGTTTGTGTATCATTTGGGTTAGCAGAGTTAAGTAATATTATAAAAGGTTTGTTCATAGCCTTTAATTCGTCTACAACTCTTGTTTCGGCTTTTATGTAATCAGCTCTTGGAATATCTGTAAAACTTCCATCAGTTGTAACTAAAATACCAATTGTAGAATGTTCTTCAATTACTTTTTTTGTACCTATTTCTGCTGCTTGCTCAAAAGGTATTTCTTCTTCTGACCAAGGTGTTTTTACCATTCTAGGCATGTCATCTTCTAAATAGCCAATAGCATTATCAACCAAATAACCAACACAGTCTACTAAACGTGTTTTTAGTTTTAAGTTATTATCAATTGTAATTTCTACTGCTTCATTTGGAACAAATTTTGGCTCTGTAGTCATAATAGTTCGCCCACCAGCACTTTGTGGTAGTTCGTCTTGTGCTCGTTGTTTTTTGTATTCGTTTTCTATATTAGGTAAAACTAGTAAATCCATAAATCTTTTTATAAAAGTAGATTTACCAGTTCTAACTGGTCCAACAACCCCAACATATATATCACCATCAGTTCTGTTTGCGATATCCTGATACAATCCTAGATTTTCCATCTATCAATATACCTCCTTTAATTCTTGTACATGACTTTAATTAATTTATATTGAGAATTATAAACGAATATACCAACTTTTTAAAAAAAGTTGCGTAAATTTAAGTTATGTGATAAAATAAAAATGTTTAAAAGTAACATAAAAACTTCAATTAAAATAAAATATATAAAAAAAAGAAATAGAAAGGAATAGGTGAACATTATGGAAAATGTTATGGCTATAATAATGGCAGCAGGAAAAGGTACTAGAATGAAGTCTAAAAATTCAAAACTAGTTCAAAAAATTTATGGTAAAGAAATGGTAAAAAGGTCTGTAGAGAATGCTAGAAAAGCAGGAATAGAAAATATAGTTACAGTAGTAGGCTATAAAAAGGAACAAGTAATGGATGTTTTAGGTGATACTGTAGAATATGCTATTCAAGAAGAAATGTTAGGTACAGGTCATGCAGTAATGCAGGCTACTAAGTTTTTAGAGGGAAAAAAGGGTAAAGTTGTGGTTTTAAATGGAGATGTACCAATTTTAAGACCAGAAACAATAGTTAGATTAGTAGATAAGTCTATAGATAACAAAGAGGCTGCTACTTTATTAACAGCTATTTATGATGATCCATTTGGCTATGGTAGAATTATACGTGACGAGGGTGGCAACATAGAAGGTATTGTAGAAGAAAAGGATGCAACAGAGGAGCAAAAAGAGATTGCAGAAATAAATGCTGGTATATATTGTTTTGATATTGAGGTTTTATTAGAGGCTTTAAAAGAAATTAAGCCTAATAATTCACAAGGAGAGTATTATTTAACAGATGTTATTCAAATAATTGGAGATAAAGGGTTAAAAACAGGTGCTGTAATTGTAGAGGATAATACAGAGATTTTAGGTGTAAATGATAGAATGCAATTACAAATGGTTACAAAGATTTTACAACATAGAATTAATACAGAGCTTATGAAAAATGGTGTAACTATAGAGGATATAAATTCTACATATATTTATGACGATGTAAAAATAGGAATGGATACTGTTATACATCCAAATACTATAATTAAGTCAAATGTAGAAATTGGAGAGGATTGCGAGATTGGTCCAAATGCGTATATACGTGAAGGTTCAAGGCTTGCAAACAGGGTTAAAATTGGTAGCTTTGTAGAGATTAAAAAAGCGATAATAGGCGAAGGTACAAAAGTGCCACATTTGTCTTATATGGGTGATTGCGAAATTGGTGCTGGTACAAATATTGGTTGTGGTAGTATAACTTGTAATTATGATGGCTTTAAAAAGAGCAAGACTATAATTGGTGATGATTGTTTTATTGGCTCAAATGTGAATTTTATAGCACCAGTTACTATTGGTAGAAATGTTTTAGTTGGTGCTGGGTCAACAATAACTGATGATGTTCCTGCAGATAGCTTGGCAATTGCAAGGCAAAAACAGCTTAATAAAGAGGGCTGGAATAAGAGTAAATAGTTATATTTTGTATAAATTAGAAGCGGAAAGTTAAATAAAGTGTGTCTTTTATTTGACTTTCCACTTTTTTTCGGTTAATGTCTATTTTAGAGAAATGTTACAATTGTGTTACAGTTTTATTACATTTTGTTAAAAGTATTGAATTATTGTTTCTGTTGTGATATTATTTGTTCTAGTAAATTATATAAATAGTATTAATATTTCTAAAGTAAAATTTTTATTCGACAGTGAGTTTCTACATTTTTTGCGTTTTTATAGTAGTATAATTACTTTTAGTTAGAGTTTGCTGTTAGTAATAAAGTTTTGCGTTAGCTGGTAAGCACAAAATTAGTAAAGATGGGAGGAAAATATTATGATTAACAATAAAATGGCTGAAACCCTTGGCGCCCTATATATATATATATATATATATATATCGATACTTTATGCAACAAGTGGAGTGTGCTTACCGGAAAGAGAACTAGTGTATTAAGTAGAATAAGTTGTGTA
>CALXAW010000113.1 GCA_944386375.1 uncultured Clostridia bacterium | reverse complement strand
TTTTATTTTTCAAAATAATTATATTTAATAGATTGAGATGGGAGATATAGTATGAAAGATTTTTTTAAGAAAATAGGAAGAGGTATAGTAAAAGGAGCAATATATGCGTATTGTAAAATAGTATATAGAATGGAAGTTGTAGGAAAAGAAAATATACCAAAGACTGGACCAGTAATAGTGTGTGGAAATCATAGAACTTTTTTAGACCCACCATTAATAGAGGTAACAACAGGTAGATTTACAAGGTTTTTGGCAAAAGAAGAGTTAACTAAAAATAAATTTTTAGCTTTTTTAGGTTGGGTATTTGATGCAATATTAGTAAAAAGAGATTCAAAAGAGGTAAAAGCAATAAAAGAGTCATTAAAAGCATTAAAAGATGGAGAGTGTATAGCTCTATTTCCAGAAGGAACAAGAAATGGACTACAAAAAGGAGAACAAGTAAAAGATGGTGCAGCTTTTTTTGCAGTACGTTCAGGAGCAAAAGTAGTACCTTGTGGAATAAAAGGTGGAGTAAAAGGAGATTGGAAAGTAACTGTTACATATGGCAAACCTTTAGACTATTCTGAATATAAGGGCGCAAAAGACAAAGAAACTCTAGACAAAATAACAAATGAAATAATGGATAATATAATCAAACTTACAAAGTAGGCTTTTAAGTTACATAAGTTGACAAAAACACCAAAAAGTAGTATAATTATATAAGTTTGTAAGGAAGAGTTCGCCTTATTTAAAAGGCGACTTTTATTGAGAAAGGATGAAAACAAAAATGAATAATCAGAAGATAAGAAATATAGCAATAATAGCTCACGTAGACCATGGAAAAACAACTTTAGTAGATGCACTTTTAAAACAAAGCCATGTATTTAGAGAAAATGAGCAAGTACAAGAAAGAATAATGGACTCAAATGACCAAGAAAAAGAAAGAGGTATAACCATTCTTTCTAAAAATACATCAGTAATGCATGGTGATATAAAAATAAATATAGTAGATACACCAGGTCACGCAGATTTTGGTGGAGAGGTAGAAAGAGTACTAAAAACAGTAGATGGAGTACTTTTACTAGTAGATGCATTTGAAGGAGCAATGCCACAAACAAGAGAAGTGCTAAAAAAATCTTTGGCATTAGGTTTAAAACCTATAGTGGTTATAAATAAAATAGATAGACCAGGTGCAGAACCACAAAAGGTATTAGACCAAGTAATAGAGTTATTTATAGAATTAAATGCAACTGATGAACAATTAGATTTTCCTGTTGTGTATGCATCTGCAAAACAAGGAATTGCAAAAATGAATTTAGAAGATGATACAAAAGATTTATCATGTTTGTTTGAAACAATAATAAATACAATAAAAGCACCAAACTGTGACGAAGAAGGACCAGCACAAATGTTGGTTTCAAATATAGATTATGACGATTATGTAGGAAGAATAGCAGTAGGAAGAATAGAAAGAGGAGTTATAAAAACAGGAATGCCTGTAAGTATATGCAAAAAAGATAACATTGTAAAACAAGGAAGAATAGCAAAAGTATATACACATGTAGGATTACAAAAACAAGAAGTAGAAGAGGCAAAAGCTGGTGATATAATAGAACTTTCTGGTATTGCAGATATAAATATAGGAGATACAATATGTGATTTTGAGCATCCAGAAAAAATACCATTTGTAGATATAGACGAACCAACAGTATCTATGACATTTAGTGTAAATAATGGACCATTTGCAGGAAAAGAAGGTCAATTTGTAACATCTAGACATATTAGAGATAGATTATTTAAAGAACTAGAAAGAAATGTAAGTTTAAGGGTAAAAGAAACAGATTCACCAGATTCGTTTGAAGTTTCTGGTAGAGGAGAGTTACACTTATCTGTTTTAATAGAAACAATGAGAAGAGAAGGGTTTGAGCTTTTGGTTTCAAGACCAAAGGTAATATATAAAGAAATAGATGGTGTAAAATGTGAGCCAATAGAAAGATTAGTTGTAAATGTACCAGATGATTGCATAGGAAATGTAATAGAAAAATTAGGTAAAAGAAAAGCAGAAATGGTAAATATGGAACCAGCAGAAGAGGGGCATACAAAAGTAGAATTTAAAATACCAGCAAGAGGATTAATAGGGTATAGAACAGAGTTCTTAACAGATACAAAAGGTGAAGGAACAATGAACCATATATTTGACTGCTATGAGCCATATAAAGGAGATATTACATCACGTGTTAGAGGTACAATAGTAGCATTTGAAAATGGAAAGTCTGTTGCATATGGTTTATATAATGCACAAGACAAAGGCGAATTGTTTATTGGGCCAGGTGTAGAAGTGTATGAAGGAATGATAGTTGGGTTAAATTCTAGAGGCGAAGATTTAGCAATAAATGTATGTAAAGAAAAACATTTAACAAATACAAGAGCTTCTGGTTCAGACGAAGCTTTACGTTTAGTACCACCAATACAAATGTCATTAGAAAAGGCAATAGAGTTTATACAAGATGACGAGTTAGTAGAGGTTACACCTAAATCAATTAGATTAAGAAAGAAAATATTAGATTCAAAAGAAAGAGAAAGAGCAAATAGAAATAAATAAGAAAGAAGATGAGTATAATGAAATCTGGAAATAGCAGGAAGGCAGTTGGAAAAAATAGAGAATATAGAGGCTATAGCATAGACCAAATATGTAGTAAATATGAGGCAGAAACAAAGAAAAAGGAAAGTAAAGCATTAAATGCAGCTGATACTAAAGAAAGAAGAACTATTAATAACAGAATAATAGAATTAATAGATTTAGGATTTCCAAAAGATCAAATATTAATACGTATTAAAAAAGAATTTCCAAATTCAAAAAATGAGAAACTTTTTGAAGCTTGGGTAGAACATCATTCAAAAAATAGAATGGTTGCTAGAAGGCGAGAACAATTAGGTATACAACATTTTGATAGAAATTAAATAAAAAGAGGTGATAAAAATGGGTGGAATGTATTCAAGTAAAATAATTGACGATTTAGCATATGAAAAAACTAAAAAAGAACAAGCAACAAAAAAGATGCCAAAAGATTCTAGTGATAGAGTACAAATTCAAGAAAAAATAATAGAATTAGTAAATTTAGGTTTTCCAAAAGATCAAATACTAATACGTATTAAAAAAGAGTTCCCAAATTCAAAGCATGAAGAGTTTTTTGAGCCTTGGGTAGAGCATCATTATAAAAATAAAGATACACAACAAAAAAGAGAAAAAAGTAAATTAACAAAATTTAATTACAAAGGATATGAGAGATAATGGATAAAATAGCGCTAGAGCAAATAAAGCAAAAGGCTATAAATGAGCATATTCCAATTATTATGGATGATACATTAGAAGTGGTTGCAAAAATTTTAACTAATATGCAACCAAAAAGAATTTTAGAGATAGGCACAGCTGTAGGTTATTCTGCAATGTGCTTTTCTGCATATCTTGAAAAAGATGGTGTAATAGATACAATAGAAAGAGACGAAATTAAGGTAAAAGAGGCAAAAGAGAATATAAAAAAAGTTGGAGTAGAAGAAAAAATAAATATTTATATAGGTGATGCAGTAGAAATATTGCCAACTTTAAATAATAAATATGATGTAATATTTATAGATGCTGCAAAAGGGAAATATCCATTTTTTTTGGAGCAAGCTATAAGATTGATAAACCCAAATGGAGTGATTTTGGCAGATAATATTTTATATAAGGGTTATGTAATGAGTGACTATAATAAACATAAACAGCGTACAGCTGTAAGAAATTTGCGCGAATACATACAAGAGGCAACAAATAATCCTAATCTTGAAACTGAGATTTTAGAAGTTGGTGACGGCCTAGCAATTAGTAAGGTTAAAATGTGTAACCAGTAAGGAGGAAAAAATGAAAAAACCAGAACTTTTAGCCCCAGCTGGCTCATTCGAAAAAGCGAAAATAGCATTTTTATATGGA
>CALXAW010000112.1 GCA_944386375.1 uncultured Clostridia bacterium | reverse complement strand
CCTCTTTTATTTATTTTAATTATATAATAATTTTTTATTTTTTTCAATTTGATTTTTATAAAAAAATTTTATATAATTACACGCGCACGCCCGCGCATATTTAATAAGGAAAGTTTTTATAAAAAGTAAAAAAATCTCAACTTATAAAATTTCATTTGACGAAAAAAATTTTTTTTGTTATAATTTAATAAAAGGAAGTGGTTAGTATGAATAAACATTATGCCTTTACTGATATTCATGGAGACTATGAATTATGGACATCGATAAAAAATTATTGTGATGATACAGATGTCATAATTTTTTTAGGAGATGCTTGTGATAGAGGTAAAGATGGAATTAAAATTATGCAAGAGCTACTTGCAGATAAAAGAGTAATTTATTTAATGGGAAATCATGAATTGATGTTTCTTAAAGGAATTAAAGACTACTTTAATCAAGATGAGGAAACATTTTTCTCTAATTACCATTTATGGATATCAAATGGAGGTTCTCCTACTATTGAACAATTTTTATCTTTAAATAAAGAAGAACAAAATAATTTATATTATTCTATAAAAAATTTGGGAATATGTTGTTCATATCAAAATAAATTTTTATGTCATTCTGGATGCTCATTTAAAGATTTATTAACAAAAGATAAAAAAGAAATAGATTTTTTATGGAATAGACAACACTTTGAAGAAGATATATCTGACTTATTTACGGATAAAGTTATAATACATGGACATACTCCTGTTCAATATTTTAATAATAATACTCGAGAAATTTATAGATATTGTGATGGGAAAAAAATAGATATTGATATGGGGGCATTTTTTAGTAAAGTAGTTGCTTTATTAGATTTAGACTCATTAATTCCCATTTACTTCAGTAAAAAATAACAAAAAGGAGCAATAAAAGAAATGCCAAATATAGTAACAGATACAGAAATTAATGAAATTTTAAATGATGCACTAATGACAAAAATAATAAATAAAAATTTAATATTTGGAGTTTTTACCTATGATAAAGTTAATTATGGTTTTGCAAAAGATGAGAAGGATGTAAAAATTTATTTATATTACATACCTTCTATTGATGATATTTGCTTTCAAAAAAATATAAATGATATAAATAATTTAAAAGTAGATAATATAACTTTTATTGATATTAGAAAAATTTTAATGTATTATCAAGAAAATAAAAATATCTTTGAAAGTTTATTTAGTAATTATTATTTAATTAATTTTAAATATGAAGAAATTTACAACAAATATTTTAAAAAAGAAAAAATTACAAGTGGAAAAAAGGTTGGTAAAGATTGGATTATAAAAGATGGATATTTTATTACTTTGACAAACATAAGAAAAGGAATCTTAGAGTTAGTAGGAAATTCTATTGTTGTAAATCCAATAAAAACAAATAATGTTGAAGAAAAATTTACAAAAACAGAAGAAAAAGCATTGAATGTAATTTTAAACGAGTTAGGAGAAAAAAGAGAAGGAAATATATCTATCTCTAATCTAATAGAAAAATCAAAAGTATCAAGACCTGTATTTAAAAATACTCTTTTAAAGTTAGAAAAAAATGAATTAGCAAAAATAGATAATCAAGGTACAAAAGGAACTTACATAAGATTTTATTAAAATTGATAATTTTTTAAAAATAATATATAATATATACATAGGAGTTGATGTATATGTTTAATATTATTTTACCAAAAATAAAATTTAAAATAGAAAAGTGGAAATTAAATAAAAATTATAATATTTATGTTTCAGATTTAGGTAATTTTAAAGATAAATTTAAAGATGATATTAAATTAAAAGTTGATAGAAGTGGATATTTAATGGTACCTGTATGCAATAATAAAAAAGGTATCATTAAATACATTCCTGCTCATAGAATAGTTATGGAAACATGGTGTCCAAGAGCAGATATGTGGAAGGCAAAACTAACGGTAGACCATTTAGACCATAATAAAAGAAATAATACTTATAGAAATTTAGAATGGGTTACAAAAGAAGAAAATTTAAGGAGAGCTAGTATTGATTTTCTTTTTGATGATAAAGATAAAATCATTCAAAGTTTACAAGATAAAATAAAAAATTTAGAGAATAACACTAAAATAAAAATTACAATTATAGGAATTAAAAATTTTGAAAATTGGAATGAAGTTATAGAGTTTTTAATACAAAGAGGAAAAATAAATGATAAAAATTATAAAAAAGAAAATATTATAAAAAGAATTCAAAAAGCTTCAAGAAATCATACTTCATATTGTAATTATAATTGGAAAATAAATTAAAGGAGGTCATTATTTATGTTAAATAAAGATGGAGTGCGTGAACTTTGTTATATAGTATCAATAGATACAATAGAACCAATAGTTGGATCTGATAACTGTGAGGCGGCAGTTGTTGGTGGATGGAAGATTATGACACGAAAAAATACTTTTAAAACTGGTGATTTAGCAGTTTATTTTGAAATAGATTCAAAAGTTCCAGAAAAAGAACCTTTTATGTTTTTACAATCTAAACATTTTAAAATAAAAACTCAAAAATATACTTTTGGAGGAAAAGGGAATTTTATTTCTCAAGGTTTACTTATGCCATTAACTGATTTTTCAGATTTATTTGAATATGATATTGTTAGTGGAATGGGATGGTTATATACTCATAAAGCTAAATCTAATATTAAAAAAGCTGAAGATGCTATTGTTAATATTCATGATGGATTAACAGAACTTTTAGAAGTAAAATATTCTGTTGCTGAAGATAATAAGAGAAAATCTAATTCAAATAAATATACTAAAATGGTATCAAGACATCAAAAATTGTTTAGAAAAAATAAATTAGTTAAATGGTTATATCAAAGAAAATGGGGTAAAGAATTATTGTTTTTCTTTTTAGGAAAGAAAAGTGATAAGAGAACATGGCCTGATTGGGTGCGAAAAACTGATGAGGAGCGTGTTCAAAACTTACCACAACTTTTTCCGGGAGATAATACTGAATGGATAGTTACTGAAAAAATAGATGGTTCATCAACAACTTTTACAATGAAAGGACGCGGCCGCCGCGAACAATATTATATATGCTCAAGAAATGTATGTTTTGATAAACCAGAAAAAAATGAAAAATTATTTTATGATACCAATATATATGAAGAAATGGCGCAAAAATATGATATAAAAAACAAATTAAGAAAAATATTAGAAGAACATAAAGATTGGGATTTTATAACAATACAAGGAGAAACTTTTGGGCCATCTGTTCAAAAAAGAAATTATAATTTAAAAGAAAGAGAATTTAATGCTTTTAATTTAGTATATGGAACAAAAGAAAACTCTTATATAAGAATGAACTCTATTGATATGAAAAAATTATTAGATAATTATCAAATTCCTTCAGTCCCAATATTAAATGAACACTATAAATTACCTCAAACAATAGAGGAAATGATAAATTATGCTGATGGACCTTCTACTATTGATGGTGATTTAAGAGAGGGAGTTGTATTAAGAACATATGATGGAATAAATAGTTTTAAAGCTGTTTCAAATCAATTTTTACTTAAATTTAAAGAATAATAAGGGTAGAGCTAGACTCTATCCTTCTATTTTATTTTTATAAAAATTTATGATATAATAAATATATGAAAGGAATGATGTATATGAATAAAAAAATTCTAGTAAACAAAATAAAATGTAAAAAATGTGGAGATGTAATTGAGTCTACTTATACTCATGACTATAAACAATGTTCTTGTGGAAGTTGTGCTGTAGATGGAGGACATGAATATTTAAGAAGAAGTTTTAATGGTAGTACTCCAGAAGAATGCTATGAAGATTTATCAATAGTAAAGGAGGTTCAATAATATGTCTCGAAATCAAAAGACAACTACAAGTGAATTTTATTGTACTAAATGCGGCCGCCGCGGAATACCAATATCAAGAAAAATAGGTCAACAAAGAGAGGCTGGACATTTAAAAAAACTATATTGTATTTATTGTGGAGAAGAAGTAAATCATGCAGAAGTTAGACCTTTTGGAGAATATAATTATGAAGATTTTAAATTAGAATATGAA
>CALXAW010000111.1 GCA_944386375.1 uncultured Clostridia bacterium | reverse complement strand
AATAGAAATACCATTTGATAGTAATCAATTAGGTAAACTAATTATATTAATAGACAAAGGAACTATAAGTTCTAGCATTGCAAAAAAAGTATTAGCCGAATTATTTGAAAACCCAAGAGACCCAGAAGAAATTATAAAAGAAAAAGGTTGGGTACAAATTTCGGACGAAGGAGCTATTAAAGAAGTTGTATTAAAAGTAATAGAAGAAAATCCTCAATCTGTTGCAGACTATAAAGGTGGAAAAGATAAAGCATTAGGATTTTTAGTAGGACAAGCAATGAAAGCAACAAAAGGCAAAGCAAATCCACAAATGTTAAACAAAATGTTTATAGAACAAATAAATAAGTAAAATTGTGTGCAACATTAGAGCATAGCGACTTTTATACTAATTAGAAAGTATGACTTTCTAATTAGTATAAAAAAATCCAGATTTTTATCTGGATTTTTTTGGAGTTAATCTACAGTTGTTCCTCCTACTTTAAAATCATCGAAACTATGGTCTACATTAGAGTGGTCTCGAGAGAGCTCTAAAATAAAAGACAATTCTTCATCAGAATGGGTAGGGGAAAAACTTAAACTACCACTAAGCCGAGTTTTCATACCATTCATTTTGATATGAACAGGATAAGTCTTTTCTGCATCAAGTTCAATTTTCTTGGCACACATGGTGGTTACCTCCTAAAAAAAATTCCCATTATTGGGGTCTTTTGGTATTATATCACAATCATATAAAAAATTCAACATAAACTTAAAAAAACCTACAATACAGCCTTTTTTATAGAATCTACTACTAGACCGCAAACAATAAATTCAACACTCAAAATACAGCCAAGTCTAAATAATAAAATTCCTATGTAATATAAATTAGGTGAAATTAAAGTTAAATTATATGTAAATAAAATAAAAGCAGATATAATACAAATAAAAAAGCTGAATTTTAATCCGTTTTTCATAATTTTATATGTAATTTTATCTAAATCATTAAAATAACTTAATAACTTTTTTACCATAATACACCTCTTTAAATAGATAATACTATAATAATATTAACATATTTATAAAACAAAAACAAAGGTAATTATAGGAAAAAAGAGCTCTAAAAAGAGCTCTAATTAGTATTAAAGTCGCTTTACTCCAATGTTAAGCAACTGCTGTATTTAACATTTTTGCTAATCTAGATTTTTTTCTAGCTGCTGTATTTTTAACAATAACACCTTTTGTGCAAGCTTGATCTATTTTTTTAGTAGCTTCTACAAATAATGTTTTTGCTTCTTCTACATTTCCAGCTTCAATAGCTTCTTCAAATTTTCTAACAGCAGATCTATATCCAGACTTTATCATATTATTTCTTAAAGTTTTCTTTTCAATAACTTTTACTCTTTTTTTAGCTGATTTAATATTTGGCATAATTTATAGCACCTCCTCTACAGTATAATAAACTATAACGTTTACAATTATATCATAGTTATTTCATTTTGGCAAGAGATAAAAACAAAAATTACAGTTGAGGCAATAAAATATTTAGTATTTGTTGCAATATTGTATATCTTATGATATATTGTAGAAAAGTTTTTAGAGGTGATAAAAATATGATAGCAATTGGTGCAGACCATAGAGGCTTTAAGCTAAAAGAAGAAATAAAAAAATATTTAACAGAAAAAGAAATAGAATTTGAAGACTTTGGTACAGAATCAACAGAAATAGCACATTATCCACAAATAGCAAGTAAAGTCGCAAAAGAAGTACAAAGTGGAAATGCAGATAAAGGGATATTAATATGTGCCTCAGGAGGAGGAATGGCAACAGTAGCAAACAAATTTAAAGGGATAAGATGCGAATGTTGCGACTCGGAAGAATCTGCAAAAGAGGCAAAATCTCATAATAATATAAATATATTAGCACTACCAGCAAAAAAACTTGATATAAGTGTAGCAGTTCAAACAATAAGGGCATGGTTAGGTGTTGAGTTTTTAAATGGAAGATATTTAGAAAGACTAAAAATGATAGAAGACATAGAAAATGAAAATATGAAATAATTGGAGGGTAAGCTATGTGGGGAAATATAGCTATAGCATTTTTATTAGCATTTATTGTGTCTTTTATGGCAACACCATATACAATAAAAATAGCTAAAAAAGTAGGAGCAGTAGATATACCAAAAGACAAAAGAAGAATGCATAATCATGCAATGCCTAGATTTGGTGGACCAGCAGTTATACTAGGATTTATAATATCATTAATTTATTTATTAATAATAATGAGTATAGAAGGAAGTATAAACCTATTTTCAGAAGAACAATATGGTAAAAAATTATTAGGAATATTATTGGGAATTGGCGTAATAGCAATAACAGGTATAGTAGATGACATAAAAACAATAAAACCACTTACAAAGCTTGCAGGACAATTACTTGCGGCGATTATAGTTGTAGCTTCAGGTGTAAAAATAGAACATATATCAATACCATTTATAACAGAAACATTCCAAATAGGTAGTGACACAATATCAACATTAATAACAGTAATTTGGATTGTTGGTGTTACAAATGCAATAAATTTAACAGATGGACTAGATGGATTATCATCAGGAATAACACTAATTTCGTGTGTTTCATTATTAATAATATTTGCATTAAATGATTCGCCAATGATTGCAATAGTTATAGTAACAGCATTAATAGGAGCATTACTTGGATTTTTACCATTTAATTTTTCACCAGCCAAAACATTTATAGGAGACACAGGATCTAACTTTTTAGGTTTTATGGTTTCTATAATTTCAATTTTAGGAGTTGCAAAAACATACACTGCAGTTGTAATAGTATTACCTGTAATAGTTCTTGCACTACCAATATTAGATGTTATATTTGCTATAATAAGAAGATTAATTAGAGGAAAATCATTAAAAGCAGTATTTCAAGCAGATAAAGGTCACTTACACCATAAATTAGTTGCAAAAGGATTTAATCAAAAACAAGCAGTACTAATATTATATGGAATAAGTGCAGCATTAGGAATATTTGCAGTAATATTATTTGACAGTGGTATTTGGAAAGCATTATCTTTTCTATTAATGGTTATTGCCACAGTAGCAATAGGATATAAAAACTTTGTAAAAGAAAAAGGACATTGTAGTAGCTGTAAATATGAATGTATAGCATGTAAATACATATATAATCCAAAGGTAGGGAACGAAAGAGCAGGAATAAAACCAGGAACAGCATTTGAAGACTTACCAGAAGATTGGGTATGCCCAGTTTGCGGAGAAGGAAAAGATATGTTTGAAATGCAAGAATAAATTTGAAAAAAATAAAAAAATATGATAAAATTTCAAAAATAAAATATATTTTAGGGAGAGTGAGTAAAGTGCCTAGTATTAAATATAAAAGAGTACTTTTAAAATTAAGTGGAGAAGCATTAGCAGGACCACAAGATGCAGGAATACACCAAGAAACAGTAGGAAAACTATGTGACAAAATTAAAGAAATAGTAAAATTAGGAGTTCAAGTATCAATAGTAGTAGGAGCAGGAAACTTTTGGAGAGGTGCAAGAAATGGCATAAATATGGAAAGAACAACAGCAGACTATATGGGAATGTTGGCTACAGCAATGAATGCATTAGCACTTCAAGATTCATTAGAAAATAGAGGAGTATATACAAGAGTGCAAACAGCAATAGAAATGAGAGAAATAGCAGAACCATACATAAAAAGAAAAGCAATAAAGCATTTAGAAAAAGGAAGAGTTGTAATATTTGCATGTGGTACAGGAAACCCTTACTTTACAACAGATACAGCAGCCGCATTAAGAGCAGCAGAAACAGAGTCAGAAGTAATATTACTAGGAAAGTCAATAGATGCAGTATATTCAGCAGACCCTAAAATAGACAAAACAGCAACAAAATATACAGAACTAACATATTTAGATGTGCTAAATAAAGACCTAAAAGTAATGGACTCAACAGCAACAGCACTTTGTAGAGATAATAATATACCATTATTAGTATTTGGAATAGCAGATCCAGAAAATATAGTTAGAGCCGTAAAAGGCGAAAAAATAGGAACAAT
>CALXAW010000110.1 GCA_944386375.1 uncultured Clostridia bacterium | reverse complement strand
TCTGTAGCCAACTGATATAATCATATCTAAATTATAATATTGGACTTTATACTTTTTTCCATCACTTGCAGTATGCTCAAAAAACGAGCATACTGATTTTTCTTCTAGTTCTTCGTCTTTATATATATTTTGGATATGTCTTGTTATTGTTTTTCTGTCTTTATCAAACAAGTCCGCCATTTGCTTTTGAGTAAGCCATACCGTTTCGTCTTTTAGATTAACTTCTAACTTTACTCCTTGATTTTCAAATAATACTATTTCGTCCTTTTTTTCTTTCATATAATATCACATCCTTTTTTTCTCTCAGTTTATTGTAATTCACGAGTAAACAAACTATTGTTTGGTATTCTACAATATATTTATATCTTTGTCAATAGCTTTTCAATGCTTTTTCATTTTTTATATTTTCAGTAATTTATCTCAATAAACTTTTATTTTATGTATTATTATTTTTATCTTCTAGTGTAGATAATGTTGCCAAAGTATCTCCGAAGTTGAGTAAAAAATGCTGATAACACATTTAGTTCTTCTTGTGTTTTTCCTTTGGCTATTGTGCATGCTAAACCAGAGACAAACATTACAAAATTACAATTTTTCATACTTTTACCTCACTTACAATATTATATTCTTTGCTTGTTTTTTGGCTATACTTTTGCGAGATAAAAGTATGTTAAATTGTCACATTATTCTACACTTTTTAGTGAATCTATCATATTAATCTTTTTTAATGTAAAGTGTGTTGTAATGTTTACAATAACCATAAATACTGCTGTAATTGCTATAGAATATACATAGCTTAATATATTCACATGGCGTACAAACATTAATGTTTCTGTTTCACATGTTGTTATTATAAAATGTGATAAATATACTCCTATTATTAATCCTAATATGATTCCTATTATTGTTAATACAATATTTTCTTTTGTAATGTAATTGTCTACTTCTTTGTCGTAAAATCCTAAAACTTTTAGTGTTGCTATTTCTCTTTGTCTTTCACTTATATTTATATTTGATAAATTGTACATTACAACAAATGCAAGTATTGCAGATGCAACTACTAAAATTACAACTACAGAGTCTAATGAGCCCATTATGTCATTTACTGTGTCTATTGTGTCTTCTGAAGATATAATGCTAGATACTGCTTCATTATTTAATATATTTTTGTCTAATTCATCTTGTTTTTCTTCTGTTAGGTCTGCGGTTTTTACTAATATTACATTAGTTTGATATTCGCCAAATATTTCTTCATATGTTGCTTTGTTTAGGTATGCATAATTTTCTATATAGTTTTCTGCTATTGCTGTAACTTTTAAATTAAATTCTTCGTCTTTGTCATTTTTTAGTGTTATATTTCCACCTTTTTCTACTTCTAATAATTTAGCAATTTTTTCTCCTAAAATTACTTCATTATCTTGTAATTCTACTTGCTGTTTTTTATTGTTTACATCATTTAAACTGATTACTTCTTTTAGTTTGTTTTGTTCTTCTGGAATAACCATATTTACTTCATAGTCTTTTTCTCCATTATATATATTGGTTGTTTCCATTCGCACATCTACATAGTTTGTTATGTCTGAATTTTCTTGCAATTCTTGATGTAGGCTTTCTGTTTCTGTGTCTGATTTTAAGCTTATCATTTTATCATATTTTGATACATTTGTAAATTGATATTCTACTATACTAGATATTGAGTCTCTTAGCCCAAATCCTGATAAAATTAGTGCCGTACATCCTGCTATTCCTATTATGGTAACTAGTCCACGTGCTTTGTACCTAAATAAATTTCTTGTTGCTATTTTATTAGAAAAGTTTAGTTTATTCCATATAAATGTTATTTTTTCTGCTAATATTTTTTTACCCATTTTAGGTGATTTTGGTCTCATTAATACTGATGGCATTTTGTTTAATTCTTTGTATGCTACCATTATTGCAGACCCACAAATACATATAAAACATATTGCTAAACCTATTGTTCCAAATTTTAGGTTGAATTCTGTTATAAAGTTTGGAATAGTAAATAACATTTTGTATATTTCCCACACTATGTTTGGAAGTAAGTTAAATCCTATTGCCATACCTATTATGCCACCTAATGTAGTTGCTAAAAATGAGTAAATTACATATTTTGAAATTATTTTTCTATTACTAAACCCTAGTGCTTTTAATGTGCCGAGTTCTTGTCTGTCTTCTTCTACCATTCTTGTCATAGAAACTAAGCTAATTAGTACTGCTACTATATAAAATATTATTGGAAATACTGCCCCTATTTTTTCTATTCCATTTGTGGCATCTATAAAATCACTATATGCTTGATTATTTGTTCTGTCAAATATATACCAATTTGATTGCGGAAAATCTGCTTCTTCTATACTTATATTTTGTAATTCTAAATATTTTATTTGTTCACCAAATAGCTCGTCAAATCTTGCTTTTTCTCTTTCTTCTTGTATTTCTTCTATTTTACTTGTAGTTTCTTCTATTAATTCATTATATTTGTGCTCATTTGTTGTTAGTTCTTTTGCTCCTTCTATTGTTACATATATACTACTATAATAGTCTTGATTTATTGCTTCTTTTGGAGCATATATATAATAATCTATTTGCCCTTTGCCTAATGTTGTTGTACCTCTTGATATTCCAAAATATAATGGGCTTTCTACTTCTCCTACAATTGTGTATTCTTTTTCTTCTTCTCCTAATGTTATTTTATCTCCTATGTTATAACCCTTTTCTGTTATAAAATTTTTTTCTACTGCTATTTCGTCACTTTTGGTGGGTGTTTCTCCATTTGATATTGTTACTTTGTTTATATTGTCATTTAGTTCTATCATTTTTACAACATATTCTTCTTCTTCTGTGTCCATTAATATGTCTTTAGATTGCACACCTTCTACTGTTTTTATATTTTCTATTTCTTTTATTTTATCTATGTCTTGGTCTGTTAAGCCTAATGTAGATATTACTTCTATGTCATATACATTGTTGTTATCATAATATGCATCTAATGTTTTTAACATATCTGGTGAAGTTGCTTGTATACCTGTAAAAAATCCTACTCCTAGTAATGCCATACATAAAAGTGATATAAATCTTTTATATGTGCTTGCTATTTTTCTAAAACTACTTGTTAATATTCTATCTTTTTTCATTTACCATTCAATCTCCTCTATTGGTTTAGGATTATTGTTTATAATTGTTTCTTCTACTGCCCCATTTTTAAATTTTATTATTTTATTTGCCATTTCTGCTATTGCAGCATTGTGTGTAACAATTATAACTGTCATATTGGCATTTGTAGATGTTTTTTGTAGTAGTTTTAAAATTTGTTTTCCTGTTTTATAGTCTAAAGCTCCTGTTGGTTCATCACATAATAATAGTTTTGGATTTTTGGCTATTGCTCTTGCTATTGCAACTCTTTGTTGCTCTCCTCCTGATAGTTGAGATGGAAAGTTATGTATTCTGTCTCCTAGCCCTACTTTTTCTAATATTGTTTTAGGCTCTAAATAGTCTTTGCATAATTGAACAGCTATTTCTACATTTTCTATTGCTGTTAGGTTTTGTATTAAATTATAAAATTGGAATACAAAGCCTATATCATTTCTTCTATATTTTATTAGTTCTTTTCCTTTTAGTTTTGTTATATCTACTCCATCTATTATTAGGTTACCTGATGTGGCTGTGTCCATTCCTCCTAGTATGTTTAGAGTTGTTGTTTTTCCTGCTCCACTTGGTCCTAAAATACATACTAGTTCTCCTTTTTCTATTTCGAATGTTGCTCCATTTAGTGCATTTATTTCAACTTCACCCATTTTATAGGTTTTACTTATATTTTTAAATTCTATATATGCCATAATTTTTCCTCCACTCTAGTTTGTTTTGTTATATTATACCTTTTTATTATGTCCATTTTGTGTAACTATACTAAAATGTTAAAATATTTTAATCACATCACTTTTGTTCCGTTTTATCTTATATATCATAAAAACATAGATTTTTCAAGGAAAATACTAATGAACAAATCGGAAAGCCATTTTATTAACGGCATTTAAAACTTTTTCATTGGCTTTCCGTAAATTTGT
>CALXAW010000109.1 GCA_944386375.1 uncultured Clostridia bacterium | reverse complement strand
GAGAGCATGAAGTTGTTGGTATGCTTATGGACAGAAGTGATAAACTTATAATTTCCCAACTTGCTATATTAAAAGCTGGTAGTGGATATTTGCCAATTGACCCTACTTATCCTGAGGAAAGAATTAAGTACATTATTGAAGATAGCAGTGTGGATGTAATTTTAACCGAGTCAAAATATAAGGATATGGTTCCTGTTAAATCTATCATGGTAGATGATGAAAACTCTTTTAAAACATACAAGGAATTCGGCACAGCTCAAACTCCAGATAGTCTTGCTTATTTAATTTATACATCTGGTTCAACAGGAAAACCTAAAGGAGTAATGATAAAGCAATCAAATGTTGTTAACTTTATTTGTGGAACAATACATGATATGCCTTTAAAAAACTTGACTATTGTTTCTATTACTACTATGTGTTTTGATATATATGTTTTTGAAAGTTTACTTCCTTTGTGTACAGGCATGAAAGTAGTTATGGCAAGCAATGATGAACAAAATAACCCTATTTTGCTTAATGATTTATGCTTAAAAAATAAAGTAGATGTTATACAAACAACACCATCTAAATTCAAACTTCTTATGACAGATACATTGCCTTATTTAAAAAATCTTAAGGTTATATCTCTTATTGGAGAACCATTTCCTTTAGATTTGTTAAAAAATATAAAGGCCGTGTCAAAAACAAGAATATATAATATGTATGGTCCAACTGAAACAACTGTTGGTTCTACATTAAAGGAGCTTACTAATACAAATAATATAACTATTGGTGTTCCTCTACCAAACACTCATGCGTTGGTTCTAGATAACGATATGAATTTTGTACCATATAACGTTCCAGGAACTTTATACCTTGGCGGTGATGGCGTAACTATTGGTTATAAAAATAGACCTGAATTAACTTCTGAAAAGTATGTGATGTATAATGGCGAAAGAATATATAATACTGGAGATTTAGCTAAACTTCTTCCTAATGGTGAATTGGAATGTTTAGGAAGAGCAGATTTTCAAGTAAAAATTCATGGCTTAAGAATAGAACTTGGTGAAATAGAAACCGATATATGTAGTTACAAAGGTGTAAAATCAGCTGTTGTTACTGTTAAAAATGTTCAAGGACGAGATATTTTATGTGGATATTTTGTAGCAGATGGTAGAGTTTCACTATCTCTTCTAAAAAAATCTTTAGCAAAAAAATTGCCAAATTATATGGTTCCAAATTACTTAGTGCAATTAGATACTTTTAAATATACACCAAATGGTAAAATAGATAGAAAAGTTTTGCCAGATCCTGTATTTGAAGCAAAGGAGATTGTTGCTCCAAAAACAGAATTGGAAAACAAAATTTTAAATATTTGGAGAACAATACTTTCATTAGAAGAAATAAGTACAAATGATAACTTTTTTGAAATTGGTGGAGATTCTTTAAATGCATTAAAAATGCAAATAGAATTAATGAAAAACAATTATAATATTAATTATGGTGATATATTTAAAAATAATACTATTCATGACTTAGCTAATTTTATTGAAAACCACATAAATCAAAAGGCAGTGCCAACATATGCAAAAAAAGATTTTAAGAAAATAGATAAATTATTAAAGAAAAATTCTACTTTGAAACGTATGAGACTAAAACAAAAAATGCTTAAAAATGTTCTTTTAGTTGGTGCAACCGGTTTCTTAGGAATACATGTATTAGCCGAACTTTTAAAAATAGATGATATCAAAATATATTGCTTAATACGAAAAGACCCTAGTACATCACCAGAAAACAAATTAAAACGTAAATTCCAATATTATTTTGGAAGTGACCTAAGTAACCTTTTTGGTAAAAGATTATTTGTAATTGCTGGAGATATAACAAATGACAATTTTGGTACTTCAAATGATGTATACACATTTTTAGGAAAAGAAGTGCAAACTGTTGTAAACTGTGCTGCTTCTGTTAAACATTATGGCTATTATGGAGAATTCGAAAAAATAAATGTTATCGGTGTTAAAAATTTAGTTAAATTCTGTGAAGAATTTAAAAAAGAATTTTATCAAACATCTACAATAAGTGTATCTGGTAACACTATGACATCACTTCCTAGTAGTTATACACCAAAAAAGACAATATATTTTGGTGAAAATAATTTGTTTATTAATCAACCTTTAGATAATGTTTATGTAAGAAGTAAATTTGAAGCAGAAAAATATGTATTAGAAGAAATTGCAAATAAGAGATTAAAAGGTCTTGTTCTTAGAATTGGAAACATTACAAACAGATACTCTGATGGCAAGTTCCAAGAGAATAGCAATGATAATGCATTTTTAAATAGAGTTAAAGCATTCTTATTCTTAAAAGAATTGCCTAAATCTATGGTTAATAACTACATAGAATTTAGCCCTGTTGATAAAATAGCAGAATCAATTGTGGTATGTATGAGATATTATACTTACCCTATGACGGTATTGCATTTATATAATTCAAATCATTTATATATAGATGTTTTCCTTAAATATTTAAATGAACTGGGCTATAATATAAATATAGTAGATGATGACGTATTTAAATCACACCTAAATAATTTATTATTTAATACCAGCGATTCTGATAAGGTAAGTGTATTATTAAATGATTTAGATAAAGACCGCAATTTAGTATACAAAACTAATTTAAAAATTACAAATAAATTTACACTAAAATTTTTAAGCAAGGCCGATTTTTCTTGGCCAATCGTTACAAAAGAATATATAGAAAAAATACTAAAGAATTTATAAGAAGCCAAACATTAAAATATGGGTAAAATCTTTGGTTTTCCTATATTTTAAAACAAACTTATGAGGAGGATAATATGTTATTTTCAGGTTATTTTATAGCATTACTAATAACTGTTTTGCTGGAAATAGTAGTACTTTATTATATTAGAAAAAGAGGCAATAAACATAGTCAACTGGTTATAGCATTTGAGTTTACAATGTTATGCATGATGTTATGGTGTATAGGGCTAATGGTACAGATTTTGCTAATAAACTTCATATCGCCAAATATAGCTGTTTATGTAGATTACTTTATATATATTTTAATAGTATTAACACCTGTGGCATTATTCTTTGTTTCATATATATTTGTTAAGGGAAAAATTCATTTTAAAAAATGGTATTTGCTATTATTTGTAATACCTTGTATTACCTTACTTGTATTATGGACAAATGATTTTCATCATTTATTTTATAGCAATTATTCATTAATATCTGGAGATGCAGAATTTGGACCATACTTCTATGTACACTCTCTATATACATATGGATTATTTGCTGTAGATATAATAATGCTATTAAGATCTTCTGTAAAAAAAGCCTCTATGCTTTCTAAACAATCTTTGTTAATTTTAGTTGGAGCATTAATTCCTATAACTGTAAATGTTTGTGGTATGGTATTTTTCAGTGCCAATATATATGTAACACCAATTTCATTTATAGTAACTATTCTACTTTTTGGAATTGCTATACTTAGATACAACTTTTTAAGTGTTGCACCTATTGCTCTTAAAAGAGTGGTTGACCAAATGTCTGATTTATATTTAGTGTTAAACCAAGATTATATAATATCAGATTGTAACAAACCTTTTGAAAATGTTTTTCATACTAAAAAAAGTGAATTAGAAGGCAAAAGTTTATATGATTTAGACTTTCCTAAAGATATAGTTGCAGAAAAAGGCAGTTTAAAAAAATGTATTAACAATGCATTAAAAGATGAAAAAATATATAGATTACAAGTTGCATTAAAAAATTCTCAAAAGCATTTTAATGTTGAAGTAAGCGGTATATTTGATGATGGGAACTGTATTGGTGTCCTTATATTATTTAAAGATATAACTCAGCACTTAGTAGATATGCAAAACTTAGAGAGAAATCAAAATACTTTGATGGAAAGAGAACGTTTGGCATCTCTTGGACAAATGATTGGTGGTATTGCACACAACTTAAAAACACCTATAATGTCAATAGCTGGTGCTGCAGATGGATTAGAAGATTTAATTACAGAATATAAAGAATCTATAGACGATCCAGAAGTAACAAGAGAAGATCATCACGAAATTGCAAATGATATGAGCAGTAGGATAAGTAAAATAAGGACATA
>CALXAW010000108.1 GCA_944386375.1 uncultured Clostridia bacterium | reverse complement strand
GTAAGTTGTTTATCACAAGATACACAAGGAAAAAGAGAAACAACACTAATTACATGTACAAATGACTCAAAACAAAGAATAATAGTAAAAGCAAAAGAAATATAATAAGCTAAAATTTTAAGGAGGAAAAGGTGAAATATAAAAGCCATATACTAATATGTATATTATGTTTAGCATTAATTATGAGTTTAATAATTTATTTTAAAGTAGAGGCTTCGACTAAGTTGCAAGGAATAGAAAACTTCCCAGAAAGTTATAAACCGTATTTAACAGAGCTTATAAAAAAACATCCTAATTGGAAATTTACAGCATTATATACAAACTTAGATTGGAATTATGTAATAGACCAAGAAAATGAGTTTGGAAAAAACTTAGTACCTAAAAATTATTCAGATAGTTGGAAAAATACTACACCAGGGCAATATAATGTAGAAGTAGATAGTGGTTGGGTAGATTCTTCTAGGCAAGCAGTAGAATATTGTATGGATCCAAGAAATTTTTTAAATGAAGTTAGAATATTTCAATTTGAAGCATTATCTTATGACCAAACTACAAATAGTGCAGAAGGAATTGAAAAAATATTATATGGTACAGAGTTTTACAATACAAAAGTAACATATTTAACAAGTAATGGGACAAGTGTAGAAATGAACGAAAAATATTCAGATTTAATATTAAAAGCAGGAAAGACATCATATGTTAGTGCATATCATTTAGCATCACGTATTAAACAAGAAGTAGGACCATTTTTGTCACATAGTTCTATTAGTGGAAAAGTTGCAGGATTTGAAGGACTATATAATTTTTATAATATAGGAGCAACAAGCTCTTCAGAACCAATGGGAGCAATAAAAAATGGTTTGCAATATGCAAAAGATGGAAAAGGAGCAAGCCAAGAAACTAAAAATAAATATTTAATACCATGGAATACAAAAGAAAAAGCAATTACAGGTGGTGGAATTTTTATAGGAGAAAGTTATATAAATGTAGGGCAAAACACTATATATTTACAAAAATTTGATGTAAATGACGATAGGGGCACACCACTTTTTTGGCATCAGTACATGACAAATGTGTTGGCTCCATATAGTGAGTCAAAATTAATATATCAAGGTTACCAAAAAAATGGCTTATTAGATACATCAATTAATTTTATAATACCTGTATATAATAATATGCCAGAAATACAAACTCAAAGTCCAGCAATTGCTACAACAGATTTTAAGCAAGATAATACAAAAGTATATTGCAATGCAAGTAATGTAAATATAAGAAGCGGACCAGGAACATCATATGAGATATTAACACAAGTTACAACAAATGATAAAATGACAAGAATTGCTAAAGGAGTGCAGGCAGGAGAGCGTTGGGATAAAGTAAAATTAGAAAATGGATTAATAGGTTATATATTTCAAAATTATGTAACAGATTTACCACCAGTTCAAATAGAAAAAATAGAGCTGTCATTAGAAAATGCAATATTACAAAAAGGTGAAACAAAACAATTACAAGTAACAATTTTACCACAAGAGGCAAGTGACCATAAAGTTATATATAAATCTAGTAATACACAAGTTGCAACAGTAGATAATATGGGAAATATAACTGCAATAAAAGAAGGAGAGGCTATTATACAAGTAATAGCAGAAGAAAATAGTAAAATACAAGCACAATGTAAGTTAACAGTAGTAAGAAAACTAGAGGATTCAGAAATACATTTTGATAGTTCTTTAAGTGTTAATGGTACAGAGATTTCTGGGTTAGACCACAGTAATAATACAGTAGAAATCTTAAAACAGAAAATAACAACTGACTTAGAGCTACAATTTGTAAATAATAAAGGAGATATTTTAGGAGAAGAGGATGTAATTGGTACAGGTAGCAAAATACAAGTAAAAGAAAATGGAAATATATTATTAGAATATACAATAATATTATATGGAGATATAAACGGAGATGGAAAAATAACTAGTGTAGATTTATTAGTGTTACAAAGACACATACTAGAAATAGAACCACTAGAAGAAATTTATACAAAAGCAGCAAATATTAGAAAAACTGCAAGTAAGCCAACATCTGTAGATTTACTGTTAATACAAAGGCATATATTAGGTTTACAAATAATAGAGCAATAATTTCGTAGGAGGGTAAATACTTGATTATAATAACAAAAAAACAATTAAATATAATAAGTTTTATAATAATTCTTATTTTAATATGTGTATTTACTATAAATATTTATAGTAATGCTGTGTCAGAGGCAAATATATATTTAAGTTCTAGTAAGCAAGTAATAGATAAAGGAGAAGAAGTGGAAATATCAATTAATATAAATGGAAATAAAACAACAGCATTTACATCATATTTATATTTTGATAATACAAAATTTGAGTTTGTTTCTGGACCAGAAAATATTAATGTAATTGATAATTATATAATCTATGTTTGGTATGATAACACAGGTGGTAGTAGCCCAAAAACTTTTGAGCTAGGAGTTTTTAAATTTAAAGCAAAACAAGAGGGAATAGCAGATTTTGTAGTACAAGGTGAATTTTATGGTGGTACTGGGCAAGAATTAAAAACTACTTTTAATAATACAAAAGTACAAATTGGAACAGAAGAAACAAAATTAGAAAAAATGCCTAAAGAAGAAGCTGGAACAAATGTAGAGCCAAATAACGCTTTATTACAAAGTTTAAGATTAGATTTAGAAGGAATAACACCAGATTTTAAAGAAAATATATACCAATATTATATTACAGTAGAAAATAGAGTAGAAAATATAGGAGTTCAAGCAATTTCACAAAATCCAAATGCTATTATAAATATAACAGGAAATACAAAACTAAAAAATGGATTAAATAATATAAATATAAAAGTGACTTCACAAGATGGTACACAAACCCAAAATTATGCTATACAAGTAACAAAAACAGAAAATATAGAAGCGGCTAATACAAATTTAGAAACATTAGCAATAGAAAATGTTGAATTAACACCACCATTTACTAATCAAGAAATAAATTATAAAGCAGAAATATCAAAAGATATAGAAAACTTAAAAATACTTGCAATTCCAGAAAACGAAGCAGGAACTGTTACTATTAATGGAAATACAAACTTGAAAGAAGGAGAAAACACAGTAACAATAGATGTAACAGCACCAAATGGTTTTACTAAAAAGAAATATACAATATTAATATATAAAAGAAATGAACAAGAAGAAGCAGCTTATATACAAACACAAGAACAAAACAAACAAGAACTCGAAAATGCATATAAAATAGAAGAAGTCAGTGCTCAAGAAACAAACCAAGAAGAAGAAACAAACCAACCTAAAGAAGAAAGTACCAAACCACAAACAAACACTTTTTATATATTTTTAGTATTTATATTAGCTGCAATAATATTTATTATATACAAGCTTAAGCATTTTAAAAGAAAAATGAAGTTATAATCACTTTTATATAAATCAAACTTTAACACACAAAATTTTTGGAAATTTATAGAAATGTATTGACAAAAATTTTTTTATAGTATAATAATAGTTAGACATATCTTGTATGTTATTCATATTAAGCATTAAAATCCCCCATGTAGTGGTTTTACATGGGGGAGCCTTTTATTATACTAATCAGAAAGTCATACTTTCTGATTAGTATAAAAAAAGTGGAATATTTTAAAATAGTGTGATAGAATATATGCAAATAAAAAAATGGAGGAAATAACATGATAGAAATAAAAAATGTTTCAAAATCGTATGTAAAAGGAAAAAAATCGGTAGAAAATTTAAGTTTAGAAGTAAAAAATGGTGAGATTTTTGGCTTTTTAGGACCAAATGGAGCAGGAAAAACAACTACAATAAGAATGATAACAGGAATATTAGATATAGACGAAGGAGATATTTTAATAGACGGAAAAAGCATAAAAGAAAGTCCATTAGAAGCAAAAAAAGAATTTGGTTTTGTACCAGACAGTCCAGACATGTTTTTAAAACTAAAAGGAATTGAATATTTAACATTTATGGCAGATGTATATGAAATATCACAAGAAAAAAGAAAAGAAAAAATAGAAACTCTAACAAAAAAATTTGAAATATATAATGAATTAAATAATCAAATACAAAGTTATTCACATG
>CALXAW010000107.1 GCA_944386375.1 uncultured Clostridia bacterium | reverse complement strand
TTGTCTTGTTCTACTACTTTTTGTATCTCTGTTGCAAGTTCTGTTTTATGTAACACATCCATTCCGCGCACTATAGGGTTTACTGTTCCACCTGCTAAAATTGCAACCGCTATCATTATAACACAAAATACTTTTTTGTTAAACCTTATAAAGAAATATGTCATAAAAAATGCTATTGCAAATACTATTAGGTATCTTGCATATGTTAGGGTTTCTGTATGATAGTATTCTGATAGTCTAAATATTATATATACTATTCCTACTACAATTAGTGATATTATTCCTGCTTGCCACCATTTGAATATTTGTATTTTTTTGTCTGACATTTTTTTCATAAATATTATTGAAAGCATTATTCCAAGTATTCCTAAAACTACTTTTGCTCTTTTTGCTGGTGACAAATATAATAGTGTTACACCTGCTAAGATTTTTGGTAGTCCTATAAATACAAATGCGGCAAGTAATATAAATACTAATACTAAAGCAATTATTATCCATGTGTCTACTTGTTTTATTTTTTGTTTTATTCCTTTTAAATTGTAAATTGCAACTATTGCTAAGCCTATTATTGGAAAATATGCAAATGCTGCTTCACATGGATTTTTAAGTAAGTCTACATATGGTGTAAATATATTTAATAATCCTTTTGCTAAGGTGTCTATTATTCCTACATCTCCACCAGTTTCAAATCTTGCTCCTGGATATACTGTACTTGTCATTAGCTTAATGTCATTCCAAGATATTGCTATAAATCTAGCAATTAATAATAGTGTTGCAAATATTGTTAGCCCCATTATTATAAAATCTTGTTTTTTTAAGTTTTGCCAATGTTTTACAAAACCTCCTATTATAAACACTGCCATAATTAATGCAAAAGGAACTTGTATTGCTGGATATAGGGCAAACGCAAATGCTGGAATTGCAAGTGCCATAGCTATTGCTATGAGGACTTTTTTTCGTAATTTCCAGTCTAGGTTATTCATATAGTAATTAAATAATATTACTATTGTAAAACCAAATATGTAACTATCTACTATTGCTGTAGATAACCACCACATAAGTCCTGGTGTTAGTGCTAACCATATTGCTCCTGCAATAGATAATATTCTATCTTTTTTGCTTAGCATTAGAGCTAGTTCAAATGATACCATAAAAAGCATTACCATTTTTAGTGACCAATACCATGAAAATCCATATTCTTCACCAAATAATAGGTAACCCCAAAGCAAAGGTCTTGCTAAAATTGTTATGTCAAATACTGGTGCTTCTCCTAAAATCATATTTGCACCTTCACCTATATTGTTATTATATAATTCAAAATAGCCGTCTGCATTTGCTTGTGAAATAGCATATGGTGTTTGTACTACCCATTCGTCTGACCTTATTGTTCTATATTGCCCCAATATTACGCCATCTACTTTGTCTCCTCCAAATATGTATGTTTGCCATGAGTCTACTGATGAAAAATTTATTTTGCATGCTACTAATGTAATAAATACTATTAGTGCTATTAAATATCTATATTTAAGGCAAAAATCTATTATTTTTATGCTTATTTCTTTTACACAATTTAATTTTTCTTTTAGTCTCATTAAAAACTCCTCTTTTTGCAATGTTGTTTTTTCTTATTAAACAAAATACCATATTATTGAATTTAATATTGATAGATTAAGCAAGCTTAATAGTATTGGGTATGCTATATTTATGTGTTTAAATTCTAAGAATTTTCCTTTTGCACACATACATAATAGTAGTAAAATTCCTATTGGTATAAAGTATCTTCCTTGTATTCCTGTAACAAGTGGTGCTCCAACAGTTGTCCAGCCTAAATATAGCCCTGTTAGAGTAATTGCAAATATTCCTGCAAATATAGCTAAAATCCATAATCTTTCTTTATTATTAAATGTAATTTTTTCTTTTATTAAAAATGGTGAAAATACTGCAAGTATCATAAATCCAATTATTACAATCATTTTTGTATTTATATCTAGCCAACCTAGGTTTTTACCTACAAACATATATAAATAATTCTCGCCTTGATAATATATTGTTCTTAAAATTACTTTTATATATTCTATTGGATGTGATAATATATATTTTATTTGTTCTCCACTATTTACTCCATTTTCTGCTATATATGGTCTTGTGTCTGGATAATTTATGCTACTAAATGTATACCATCCTAATGATAATATTACTCCCATTATTGTGCTTATTAATATTACTCTTAGCTTGTGTTTTTTATTATAGTTTTTATTTCCTATAAGTAGCCACGAAATTGCGACCATTGGCATATATGCAATTTTGGCAAGTGCTATAAATGCTACTAAAATATAGTAAAATATTTCTTCTTTTTTAGTCATTACTGTATCTCGTTTAACTAAATACAGTGTATATGCTATAAAAAATATTGCAACAGAATTAGTAAGCGAATCTGCCGAAACTGATATTGCTTGCTGCAATACCATTGGTAACATTAAATATGTAAGTACTACTAATTTTCCAAATGGTATTTTCTTTATTGACCAATAGCCTAATACTAAAAATGCTATAAAATTAAGTATTTTGGCTAAATACATTGTAACTATTGGGTTTAGTAGCAATGTTTTTCCTACAAACATCCCTATTGCACTTAAGGCATATAGTGTTGGAAAATAGCTTTGTGCTGCATTAGATTTTTCGGTTGTTTGGCTATAGTCATTATTTCCTTCTATTTTATTAAATAGGTCTGTATAATTATTTACAGATGTAATCATAGATTCTACTATATTTTCTGGAATATCAACATATGATGATTTATCTTCTTCTCTTATTTCTATAAAATTACCTATTGATATTTGGTATGCTCTATATACATGTGCATTTTCGTCTGGTACATATGTTGGTATCATATATATTGCATACATCATACCTATTGGTATGGCAAAGCTTAAAAACATTTTTTCTAGTGTGCTTTTTTGCTTTATTATATTAGTTATAATAATTGCAATAATTAATACTCCTAAAATAACAGTTGGTATAAGTTCATTTAAAAACCATACACCAGTATGTATTTTATCATATCTTAATCTTAATAAAAATATTGTAAAAGGTATAGCTAGAATAAATTCTAAAATATAATTTATTTTAAATTTATAATAAAATTCTACAACTTTTTTTATTATTTCTTTTTTTTCTTTCATTAGTTTTATTCTACCTCTCTTATTTCGTAATTTGCAGATTTTAAACTAAAGTTAGGATTATAATATGGGTCTCCTTTTTGGTAAAATTCTTTCCATTTGTTTAAGAATTTATCTATTTCTTTTTGGAATCTTTCTTTTTTCTCTGGTGTGTCCTCATATCCTCTTATTTTTGATTCATAATGTATTACTTCTACAAATGGATCATATACTATTAGTTTTCCAGTTTGTCTTATTTTTAGGCAAAAGTCTAAATCGTTAAATGCTACTGCTAAACTTTCGTCCATATATCCTACTTCTTCATATGTAGATTTTTTTGCCATCATACATGCTGCTGTTACTGCACTAAAATCTTGTATAGTGCTTTCTCTTGCAAAATATCCATGCATATGTTTTGGTAAGCCTCTAAATAGATGTGCTGCAACTGTGTCTACTCCTAATACTATTCCTGCATGTTGTATTGTATTGTCTGGGTAAAATAATTTTACTCCCACTGCTCCTACATCTTCTCTTTGTGCAAACCCTAACATATCTTCTAGCCAGTCTGGTGTTGCAATTTTTGTATCACTGTTTAATTGTACTATATATTCTCCTGTACATTTATGTACTCCGTAATTTATTATTTTTGAATAATTAAATCCTTTTTCTGGGTATGTTATAACTTTTATTTTTTCATTTTTTTCTAGATTTTTATAATATTCAAATGTTTCTTCTTTTTCGCTATTATTTTCTACTATGACAATTTCGTAATTATTATATGTTGTTTGTTCTAAAATTGAGTTAACACATGGCTCTAAATATTGTTTTCCATCTTTATTTGGTATTATTATAGAAACTTTTGGATTTCCTATAACTTCATATTGTATTCTATATGTTCCAAGGCTTGCCCCATGAGTTACTTTACCTTTTAATCCTATTCTTTCTAAATGGTCTTGTATTGCTGGAATACCTGCCTCAAATGCATATGGTTTTGCTGCTGTTTCGG
>CALXAW010000106.1 GCA_944386375.1 uncultured Clostridia bacterium | reverse complement strand
AAATACGCGATGTGTAACTATGCTAAAATGTTAAAAAATTTTAATCACATCGCTTTTGTTCTTAAATATTAATTATTGACATTATACATAAAAAATGGTAAAATATGAAAAATTAATTCAATATTTTTAAATCATAAAAAATTAGTCATAGGTTTTAAAATTCTACATATTCAATAAATATAATAAATGATATTACATATATTATAACAAAAGGGAATAAACATTTTAAAATTTTATTGACGTACGCATATGCGTGTGTTACAATAAAAGTATAAGAATTTTAAAATTAGGAGTGAAGAAAATGACTAATACAAATATAACCAATTTTAGAAAGGATATATATAATATGTTAGAAAATACCATTAAATATAACGAACCAATTAATATAACAACCAAAAATGGTAATGCTGTTGTAATATCAGAAGAAGATTATAATAGTATTATGGAGACATTATATATAACATCTATACCAAAATTAAAAGACGAAATAATAAAAAGAGCAGAAGATAAAGACGAAAATTACATTGACGAAAGTGAGGTTACATGGTAATAGTGTATAAAATACAGTATCATAAAAAAGCAGTAAAAGAAATTGAAAACTTAAAAGCAAATAAATTGGAACAAAAAGCAAAAAAACTAGTAGAAATAATTAAACAAAATCCATACCAAACGCCGCCACCTTACGAAAAATTAACAGGAGACTTAACAGGTTTTTATTCGCGCAGAATAAATATACAACACAGATTAGTGTATCAAATATTAGAAAATGAAAAAATTATAAAAATCATATCTATGTGGTCACATTATGAACTTTAAAAATTACGAATTTTATGTAAAATTATTGACTTTTTAGGCATTTCATTGTATTATATAGAATATATGACTGCAAAAGTTTAATCAAAAAATATTGATCTTTTAAAAAAGTCTTTCAAAATCCTAAGGAGGAGAATTAAATGGGAGAAGTTATAGTTATAACATCAGGAAAAGGTGGAGTTGGAAAAACTACTACAACAGCAAATCTAGGTTCAAGTTTAGCATTAGAAGGAAAAAAGGTAGCATTAGTAGACACAGACATAGGGCTTCGTAACTTAGACGTAGTTATGGGTCTAGAAAACAGAATAGTTTATGATATAGTAGATGTTGTAGAAGGAAAATGTAAATTAAGACAAGCTCTTATAAAAGATAAGAGATTTAAAGAACTATATTTACTACCAGCGGCCCAAACAAGAGATAAAAGTGCAGTAAATGAAGAACAAATGATAGAATTAACAAAGAAACTAAAAGAAGAGTTTGACTATATACTTGTAGATTGCCCAGCAGGAATTGAACAAGGATTTAAAAATGCCATTGCAGGAGCAGACAGAGCAATAGTAGTAACAACGGCAGAAATATCAGCAATAAGAGATGCAGATAGAATAATAGGACTTTTAGAATCATCAGATATCAGAAATCCAGAACTTGTAGTAAACAGAATAAGACCAAATATGGTAAAAAAAGGCGAAATGATGGATGTTGATGACATAGTAGATTTATTGTCAATAGATCTTATTGGTGTTGTACCAGATGATGAATACATAATCACTCAAACCAACAAAGGTGAACCGGTTATACAAAATAGAAAAGCACCTTCAGGAAAAGCATATTTAGAAATAGCCAAAAGAGTGTTAGGAGAAAAAATAGAAGTAACAATTCCAGGAAGAGAAAAAGGATTTTTTGCAAAAATAAAAAGATTATTTAAAAAATAATACCGGAGTTGGAGGGTAAGCAATGTTTGAGAACATAACGAAATTTTTTAAAAAGCTTTCAAAAAAACAAGAAACTTCTTCAAAATCAAAAGATACAGCAAAAGAAAGATTACATTTAGTATTAATGCAAGACAGAGCAAATGTATCAGCTGACTTTTTAGACTTAATGAAACAAGAAATTATAGAAGTAATAAAAAAATATATAGAAGTAGACGAAAGTGCCATAGATGTTAGATTAACAAACAAAGAAAACGAAGACGGAACAAATGGGGCACCTGCATTGTATGCAAATATTCCTATATTAAATATTAAAGAAGAAGCAAAAAAAGAAGTCAAAGAAAAAGAGAAAGAAAACCAAAAAGAAAAAAAGAAATTAAACAATAAGCAAGAAAAAAAGCAAAAGCAAGAAAACACAGAAAAACAAGAAACAGCTACAGAAATTAAGCGAAGTGAAGAGAGTGCCGAAAGCACAGAAAAAACAGAAAAGCCAGAAGAAAAAGAAACAGAAAATAAAGAATCTAACACAGAAAAATAATGGAGAAAAACATGTATATACACACATTAAAAATAGGAAATGTAGAATTAAAAAATAATGTAATATTAGCTCCAATGGCAGGTATAACGGACCTGCCTTTTCGTGTTATTGCTAAAAAATTCGGACCAGGTATGGTATGTACAGAAATGGCAAGCACAAAAGCAATATTTTATAATGACTACAAAACACAAAAAATAATGAAAGTAGAAAAAGAAGAAAAGCCAGTAAGTGTACAATTATTTGGAAGTGACTTAAAAGCAATAGAATATGCAACAAAAAAAGTAACACAATTTGCGGACATTATAGACATAAATATGGGGTGCCCAGCGCCAAAAGTTACAAAAGGTGGAGATGGAAGCAAATTATTATTAAATTTACCACAAGCAGAGCAAGTAATAAAAACAGTTGTACAAAACAGCACAGTACCTGTAACATTAAAATTTAGAAAAGGCTGGGATAGTAAGAATATTGTAGCATGCGAATTAGCACAAATAGCAGAAAAAGAGGGAATATCTATGCTTACAATACATGGTAGAACAAGAGACGAATATTACAGTGGTATGGTAGATAAAGACATAATAAAAAAAGTAAAACAAAGTGTAAATATACCAGTAGTAGCAAGTGGAGACATAATAGACGAAGAAAGTGCAAAAGAAATGTTTGAATACACAGGAGTAGACGGAATAATGATTGGAAGAGCAGCAATTGGAAACCCATGGATTTTTACAAAAATAATACACTATTTAAAAACAGGAGAAAAACTAAACATACCAACAAATAAAGAAAGGCTAAAAATCATAAAAGAGCATATAAATTTAGCAGTAGAAGAAAAGGGCGAAGAAGTTGCAATAAAAGAAATGAGAAAGCATTTAGCATGTTATACAAAAAACTTAAAAAATTCAGCAGCATTTAGAAATAATATAAATAAGATAGAAACCAAGCAAGAGGTAATAGAGGCACTAGAAGAATATTTTAAAACTCTATAGAATACAAATTAAATAGCAAAATATAAGGGGAGTGATTCTATTGAGTAAAAATAAAATATTAATTCTAGCCTCTATTTTTATTGCAATAATTATAGTAATTTTAATAGTTTTTTTCAAAAACGAGACTAAAATTTTCAAAAATGGAAACAATATGAGTAGTCAAGAAATCGTAGATTATTTTTTAAATATTAGTTCATATAAAGCAACAATTACAGTAGAGGTACACAGTAATAAAAATTTTAATAAATATATAATAAAACAAGAATACATAAATTCAAAATATTCTATGCAAGAAGTTGTAGAACCAAGCAATATACAAGGAGTAAAAATAACAAAAGATGATAGTGGCTTAAAAATAGAAAATACAAATTTAAACTTATCAACAATATTTGAAAACTATGAATATATTGCAGACAATTGCTTAGATTTAAGTTCTTTTATACACAACTATACATCAAATAATAAATCAAATTATAAAGAAGAAAATGGTCAAATAATAATGACAACACAAAATATAAATGACAATAAATATACTAAACACCAAACATTATATATAGACAAAAACACAAAAAAACCAACAAAATTAGAAATAAAAGACTATAACCAAAATGCAACAATAAACATAATATATAATGAGGTGGAGATAAATAGCTTATAAATAAGCTAAAAAGTTATTTTCTTTACCACAACTAATATTTAAAAATACGAATTAATCGACTTAATTAAATATGCTAATATTAGGAGTGAAGAAAATGGTAATCAAAAGAGGAGACATGTTTTATGCAGACTTAAGTCCAGTAGTTGGTTCAGAACAAGGTGGAATTAGACCAGTATTAATAATACAAAATAATTTAGGAAATAAATATAGCCCAACAGTTATAGCAGCAGCAATAACATCACAAACAAATAAAACAAAATTACCAAC
>CALXAW010000105.1 GCA_944386375.1 uncultured Clostridia bacterium | reverse complement strand
ATGCTCCGAATATATTACCAAAGAGACGCAAACTCAATGATAATGGTTTAATGATAAACTCTAGCAACTTGAATGGGAACATAATTACTACAGGTTTAAATAAGCTTTTTAAAAATCCGCCAAGTCCTTTTTTCTTAATACCTGCACCAATTACTACCACTATTGTCATTACTGCTAAAGCTACTGGAACGGCTAAAGTTCTGGTTGGTGGGCATATTACTCCATCTGTTATTTCACTCATAAATAATGCCCCAATTGTGTTTGAAATAATTAAGAATATTCCTACTGTTCCTATATATGCTGCAAATTTCTTTCCTTCTGCTTTTCCAATCATATTTTCTGCAAAATTGTTGATAGTTTCTACTATTAGTTCTACTACATTTTGCACACCTGTTGGAACCAATTTTAGTTTTCTTGTTGATATGAATGCAAATAATATTATTACTGCCATTGCTATCCAAGACATTACTACAACATTGGTTATAGGAAGATCTAGGAAAGGAATATTCCATACTGTTACAACATGATCACTCATTCATCCCACACCTTTATCATTATATTTTTGTATTACAACTACTTAAGTATAACATATATTTTTAGAAATGTAAACCATTTTTGCAAATTTATGTTAATATTAAATAATAATTGTAAACTTTTTATATAAAACATATTATTTTGTAATATGAAATATATCAGATAATTTCTGTTATTTTTAAATTATATTTATCTTCAAACATTTTCTTTTTTGCTATGTATTCTTTTGTTTTTACTCCTTTTACATCTATTACTTCTGTTGTATTGTCATTATTAAAAATAATAAAGTCTGGCTTGTATTTTAAGCCATTTGCTAATATAAATATAGGTTGCAAACAAAAACCTTTTATGTCTTTAGCTCTTAACCTGTTTTTTAGCTCACAATAATAGTCTGCTTCTTTTTTACTGTCAAATGTATGTCCATCTATTGAGGTTTTTCTTGCTCTATATTTACTTTTTTTTGTTATATTTTCTTTATAATTTTTATAATCTTCTACACTCCAATGTTCCATTTTTACCGCCTTTTGGGAAAATTTTGTGTACCACAAATTCCTTAATATCACAATATTTATTTAAAGTCAATAAATTTTATACTTTTTTCAATTTTTTTTATGATTTTAGTAGACAACCTTTAATATGTTGTGATATTATATTAAAGGTATTCAAAAGAAAATATTGCTTTTTAGGAGGTAATTATATTGAAATTTTTTAAAGTATTTTTTATTTTTACATTAATTTTTTGTTTTGCATTTATTTTTAATGTTAGTAATGCAATAGATTTAGATTTAACACAGTCTTCAGATTCTAATACAACTAATACCTCATCTAATACTGAAGAGTCTGGTAATGAAGTTAATCAAGAAGATACTAGTTCAGTAGATAATACAGTTTATTCTGGTGATTCTAATACTACTGATGGTAATTCTGTAAATTCTGATAATACAACTAATACTACAGACAATACAGCTACATCTGAGACTAATACTTCTTCTGTACCAACAACTACTGTTAGTCAAGTTGACAATTCTAGCTCTGAACTTACTTTAACAGATATTATTAATATATTTTTAGCTGTTATTGGTGTTATTTTAATATTTTTAGGTATTGCAATTTTAATTAAAAATAATAGATAATTTTTTAAAGCTAAGCAAATTTGTGCTTGGCTTTTTTTCAATTTTTTTCTATGTATATTTTACCCACAAAAAATAATAATATTAATGAGATTTAATTTTTATATTATATATTCTTTAATATAATATAAAAAATATTACACTTTATAGTTTATAGCTATATATCTCTTAGAAAGGAATTGATTTAATTATGAGCAAAAAAGTATTTTTTGGTATAATTGTTTCTATAGCTCTTGTATTTTCTTTTAATTTTGTTTTTGCAACAGATGATATGCAAAATGCGGGTGATTCTGCAATGAATATGGTAAATGATGCTGAAAAAGAAATGCAAGATTCTACACAAAAAGCTGGTAATACTTTAAAAGATGCTGGCAATACTGCTGGTAATGTTGTAAGAGATGCAGGTAACACTGCTGCAGGTGCTGTTACTAATGTAACTGATTCTGTTAGAAATACAGTGGATAATGCAATGACAGATGACAACAATGATGGAACTCCAACAACAAATAATGACAATTACACAGCAACAAGAACAGATGCAAATGCTGGTACATTAATGGGAATGAATGCTACAACTTGGACTTGGCTTATAATGGGGCTTGCTGCAATTGCAATTGTAGCTTTAGTTTGGTATTATTCAGCTCAAATAACTGACAAAAACTATGATAATCATAATGATTAATTGCTATTCATGGTTCCTTTTTCTACTAATAAGAAAGTATAGCTTTCTTGTTAGTAGAAAAAGGATTTATTTTTGTATATAGAAAATTTATTTTTTTCTTATTCAAGAAGTCGCTTTGCCCTGGAATTAGCACTTGATAAATACTAGCTTTATTGTTATAATAATACATAGTTGGGAGAGATGAACATGAAAACTAAGCTAATTGCTAAAAATCCTGTTGCATATCATAATTATGCAATTGAAGATAAAATAGAAGCTGGAATTGTACTTTCTGGCACAGAGATAAAGTCTATACGTGCTGGAAAGGTAAATTTAAAAGATACATATGCTAACATAAAAAATGGTGAATGTTTTATTTATGGTATGCACATAAGTCCTTATGAACATGGCAATATTTATAATAAAGATCCTTTACGAGATAGAAAATTATTGTTAAATAAAAGAGAGATTAATAGATTGTATGGTTTAATAAAGCAAAAAGGTTATTCTTTAATACCTATAAGTATATATTTTAAAGGTAGTTTTGTTAAAATAGAGCTTGGAATTGGCAAAGGCAAAAAATTATACGATAAGCGTCAAGATATCGCTAAGCGTGATGCACAGCTAAAGATTAGACGTGCTTTAAGCCAATAAGGGCACACCAAAATTGACCAGCTTTTGTAAAAGCTGGTCAATTTTGGTGTGTTGGCTTATTTTTGTGTTATATTAATATTTTGCACTTCTACTCCTACTTCTCTTGATACAATATTTTGTATTTGTGCAATTTGTTCTTGAATTGTATCACCTTCAAGCTCAATAACAACACTTACACTTTGCCCATTTACAAATATAATATTTTTGTCAAACCCTTTAGTTTGTAATAAATTTTCGCAAATCATAATTTTATTTTTAGTATTATTTATATTTGTAATTTCTTGAGTTGCTATAGTTCTTTGCTCATCAGAAGCAGTGCTACTATCAATTATGTTTTGATATGTTTCAATCATTTGAGAATACATGGTGTCTCTTTCTAATTTTGATTTTGAAAAATAATCTTCTGTATTTGGTTGTCCAGAAGTAGCTTGTGTAGTATTTATAGAATTTGTATTATTTGCTTGTTCTTGGTTTGGCACTGAGTTTGCATCAGCTATAGTGTTTTGCTCTTGTACTGTATTATTATCTGTTACTGTATTTGCTGTAGTTGTATTTGGGTCTACATAGTCGCTATTTACTAGCTCTGCATCTCCTATGCTTGCTATATTTTCTTGGTATGTTTCTTCTACATCTCCTGAAGTTGCGATTGAGTTTTGATTTGCATTATAATTTAAATATCCTGCTGTAACTAGCATTAATGCTATAACATAAATAATTACTTGATTTTTCTTTAAACTTTTTAACATATGTACCTCCGTAAATTAATTTTTATTCATCTCAAAGACTTGAATTTTATGTGTTGCTAACCCTGTGGCAGCAGATACAGCATTTATAATATTTGTTTTTACATTTGCATCATTTGCTCCTTCTGCTGTAATTATTGCGCCTTCGATTACAGGATTAGTTACCTTTTGCGTTACTGGCTGTTTTTCTCCATTATTTTCTGAATAAATTACATCTTTTTGTGTGTCTGTTTCTTGTATAGTTCTAACTCCGCCAGAAGTATCTGTTTCTTCTGTTGAGCTTTCTTTTGTTGTTTCGTTGTACATTGCTTCAATTTTGCTACTTTCTGAATAATTTATAAATACATTTACTTTACCTACTCCTGTTATACTATTTAGTATGTTTTCTAATTTTACTTCTAGCTGATTTTCTTCGTTATTATTTAATTGCTTGCGCTTATGATGAGGGTTCGTGTATCCCTCGTCTGCGGGT
>CALXAW010000104.1 GCA_944386375.1 uncultured Clostridia bacterium | reverse complement strand
AAATTAAAAACTAGTGTTTTCCTTTTGTTTTTCTTATGTTTACAATTTGTTTAGTTGCTTTTTCTAATAGTAACTTATCTGCTGCAAAAACAGGACTTTCACTTTGGGCAAATTCGGTTGTGCCATCACTTTTTCCTTTTTTTATTGCAACAGAATTGCTTTCACATACAAACATCATAAAAATATTAGGAAATTTATTAAATAATTGGATGAAACCTATTTTTAATGTAAGAGGTGAAGGGAGTTTTGCTCTTATTATGGGTATTATTAGTGGTTACCCTATTGGTGCAAAAATTGCTAGTAATTTTAGAAAAGAAAATATTTGCTCTAAAGAAGAGTGTGAGAGACTTTTGAGTTTTACAAATAATTCTGGTCCTCTTTTTATTGTTGGTACTGTTGGTATTAGTATGTTTGGTAGTACTACAATTGGCATTTTACTTTTTATAACTCATTTATTAGCTAGTTTAACTGTTGGTTTTTTGTTTAGATTTTGGAAATATAAACCTTGTAGTAATAGATTTAGAAGTAGTGGCAAAATAGATTATCAGCAAAGAAAAACTGTTAGCATTTCTAATTTGGGCGAAGTTATTGGTAATAGCATTACAAATTCTATTTCTACTATTATGATGATAGGTGGTTTTGTTGTATTATTTTCTGTTATAATTTCTATTTTAAAAGCAAGCCATCTGCTTGCTTTGGCTACTATGTTTTTAGAGCCTGTTTTTAGCTTTTGCCATATACCCGCTTCTTTTATTGCTCCTTTTATTACTGGCTTTTTAGAAATAACTAATGGTATTAGTAGTATCTCTACAATTCATATTAAAAATATTTCTATTAATATAATAATTACTGCTTTTTTACTAGGTTTTGGTGGTATTTCTGTTATGTTACAAGTGTTTAGCATAGTTGCTAAAACTGATTTATCTATGAAGTCATATGTACTTGGTAAGCTTTTACATGGTATAATTGCTGCTTTTTACACTTTTGTGGTAATATATACTATTCCTATGTTTAATTTTAATTTGTAAAGTGTTAGAACAAAAGCGACATGATTAAGAAACCAAAACATTTTAGTTTTCTTGCATGTCGCGTATTTGTTCGCGCGCCAATTTTACTTTAGTAAAATTGTGTGCAATGTTGGAGCGTAGCGACTTTTGTTGTATAGGAAAAAGTAATTTTCCTATACAACAAAAAAGAATAATATATAAACTTCTTCAGCTCTGAAATGAGCCGAGAATCTTTTTGAAATATTATATATTATTCTTTTATACACTTTATAAATGATAGATTTAATAATTCGTCATATGTGTATGTTCTTTGTTCTTCGTCTTCTACCTTTTCTCCATTTAATACTGCATCATATTTGTCTGCTAATTCGTCTTGGTCCATTAATCCTAATTTGTTCTAGTTTTAACATTGCTATTCTCCTTTAATTTATTATTTCTCTTTCGTTTTCTATTTTTATTTTTTTTATGCAATTTTCTAAATTGCTATTACTTTTTATTTTTACCATAATATAATTTTTAGTATGGCCTTTGTAATAATCCCCTTCTTTTTCTTCAAATAATACTTCTACTTCTTTTCCTATATATTTTTGGTTATATGCTTTTTGGTTTTCGTTTGATAATTCTATTAGTTTTTGACTTCTTTGTTCTTTTATTTTTCCATCTACTTGCCCACTCATTATAGCAGCTTTTGTTCCTTTTCTTGGTGAGTATTTAAATATATGCATTTTATAAAAGTTTATTTGTTTTAAAAAATTATATGTTTGGTTGAATTCTTCTTCTGTTTCTTGTGGGAATCCAACTATTATGTCTGTTGTTAATATAACATCATTATATTGTTCTCGTAATAGTTGTACTACTTTTTTAAATTCACTTGTTGTGTATTTTCTGTTCATTCTTTTTAAAGTTTCGTCACATCCACTTTGTAGTGATAAATGAAAATGATGACATATTTTTTCTAACTTTGATAGTCTTTGCACAAATTCTGCTGTTATTAGTGTTGGCTCTAATGAGCCTAATCGTATTCTTTGTAGATTTTCTATTTTATTTAGGTCTTCTAATAAATCTATTAATTTGTATTCATTCTTAAAATCTTTTCCATATGATGCAATATGTATTCCTGTAATAACAACCTCTTTTATTCCTTTTTGTACTATTTGATTTATTTCTTTTATTATACTTTGTGGTTCCCTACTGCGCACTCTTCCTCTTGCATAAGGAATAATACAATATGAGCAAAATCTGTCACATCCATCTTGCACTTTTATTACAGCTCTTGTTTTTTCTGTATATGTAATAGCACCAAAATCAATAAACTGTTTTTGGTGCATTACATCTGTTATTTGGTTTAATTTGTTTTTATTTTCTATATATGTTTCTACATATTTTACTATATTTGTTTTTTCATTATTTCCTAATACTAGGTCTATTTCTGGTATTTTTTCTACTTCTTCTTTTGCTACTTGCACATAACACCCTACAGCAACTAATACAATATCTTTATTTAAATGTTTAATATGCCTTAATAATTGTCTTGACTTTCTGTCTGACATATTTGTTACTGTACAAGTATTTACAATAGCAATATCTGCTTGTTCGTCTTGATGTACTACTTTATATCCATTGTCTATAAATTTTTGTGCCATAGCATTAGTTTCGTATTGGTTTACTTTACATCCTAATGTGTAGAAACTAACTTTTTTTGATTCCATTTATTCTTCCTTTTACTTTCTATTTTTTCCATCTAATGCATCTAAATTGTCTAGAGCTTTTCCTGTTCCTAGAGCTACACATGACACTGTGTCTTGTGCTATCATTACATTTATTCCGGTTTTTTCTTGCAAAAGTTTATCTAAACCGTCTACTAAGCACCCTCCACCTGTCATGTATATGCCTTTGTCACTTATATCTGCTGCAAGCTCTGGTGGTGTTTTTTCTAAAACAGAATGAACTGCTTCTACTATCATCATTGCTGGCTCTAATAATGCTTCCATCATTTCACTTGAGTGTATTGTTACTGTTACAGGTAAACCTGTTGTTAGGTCTCTACCTCTTATATCCATTTCTACATCTTGTATTTTTGGGTATACACAACCTATATTTATTTTTAGGTCTTCTGCTGTTCTTTCTCCTATCATTATGTTATGTTTTTTCTTAATATATTTTACTATTGCTTCGTCAAATTTGTCTCCTGCAACTTTTAAAGAAGTACTTACAACTGAACCTCCTAAAGATATTACTGCTATGTCTGTTGTTCCTCCTCCAATGTCTACTACCATATTACCACATGGTTTTGCTATATCTATTCCTGCACCTATTGCTGCTGCTATTGGTTCTTCTATTAAATAAACTTTGCGTGCTCCTGCTTGTGTTGCAGCATCTATTACTGCCTTTCTTTCTACTTCTGTAACTTGTGAAGGAATGCAAATCATAATTCTTGGTGCAAATAAAGACTTGCCCCCAACTTTGTTTATAAAGTATTTTAACATTTTTTCTGTTATTGTATAGTCTGATATTACACCTTCTCTTAATGGTCTTGTTGCAACTATATTTCCTGGTGTTCTTCCTAGCATTCTTCTTGCTTCTCCACCCACAGCTAAAACATCACCTGTGTTGTTATCTACTGCAACTACAGATGGCTCTCTTAATACTATTCCTTTACCTTTAACATATGCTATAACTGTTGCAGTTCCTAAATCTATGCCTATATCTTGTCCAAACCCAAACTTAAACATTGTACATTTCTTCCCTTCTTTTTGTATTGTGACACTTCTATTACAAATATGTTACAATTATATTACACATGTATAAAAATATCAAGATATTTTAATAAAAAAATATTATTTTTTTGGTAAGTGCTCAATGAGCCCTTGCAAAAAAAACTCCCATAGGCAAGGTATCAGTGCCTATGGGGTTTCATAGAGGTTTGTCTGGCTAGCCTATAAATTTCGTACATAAACTAGCCAGATTTTTTATATTTATAAATTATTATTTGTATCACTACTTTAAAATACTGAAATAACACCACGCAAGTGGAAAATTTGAAGCCTCAGCTTTATGAGAACAAAAGCGGTGTGATTATATGCTTATAGCATTTTAGTGTAGTTATACATCGCGTATTTGTTCGTGCGCTAATTTTACGAAGTAAAATTATGTGCATTGTTGGAGCGTAGCGACTAATTCAATAGGAAAATCTTTCCTATTG